>CABUUJ010000036.1 GCA_902494715.1 uncultured Collinsella sp. | reverse complement strand
TAGGAACTATTTCACCGCAACTTATTGATGGGGATGAGATTAGCGCTTGCGGGGGACGAATTTGGTGCGGCGCAGGTGGATCATCTCGGCGGCGATGGAGATAGCGATCTCCTCGGGGTCCTCCGCCTCGATGGCAACGCCAATCGGAAGGTGCAGCTCGTCGATTTGCTCCTGCGTAAAGCCCTCCTGCTCCAGGCGGGCGCGCACAAAGGCCGTCTTACGGCGCGAACCCAGGCAACCCAAATAGGCGGGCTTGGCGCGCATCGCCTGAATCACCACGTCGATATCGGACTTGTGACCCGCCGTGGCAACGACCACCAAGTCGCGCGGACCGATGGGGCACAGCTCGCTCAGGTTCTTGTAATCGACCAGGCGTCGATCGTAGACACCGGGCACCCATTCGGGGGTCAGCGTACCGGGGCGGTCGTCACAAGCCACGACGACAAAGCCCGCCGCCGTGAGCACCCGCACCGTTGCAGCGCCCACGTGGCCGCAGCCAAAGATATAGGTCAGGCCCTCGGGGCAGAGCGTCTCGATGTGCGCCGGGGGAATCTCGGAGGCGGCGTTGGTGTAGGTGACCTTACTCCCCTCCTCCACCAGCGAAAGCTCGGGGCAGCCCATTATGGTGCGGCGCGATGCCTCGCCATGGTACTCGGCCACATCGCCCTCGATCGCCTGGGTGACAAACGGTTCAAAGTCGATGACGAAGTCGCCGATGCGCCGATAGGCCAAAACGTCGGCAACCGACTGGAACAACGGCACCTGCGATACATCCAGGTGCAGATAGCACAGGCAGATGGCTCCGCCGCAGATCATGCCAGTATCGGAGTTCTCGCCGCCCATGGTGTAGCGGACCAGACGCGATTGCCCTGCGGCCAGCAGCTCGCGCGCCTCGTCCAGCGCAAAGAGCTCAATCTTGCCGCCGCCGATGGTGCCCGCTTGGCTGCCATCGGCAAAGACGGCCATCCAGGCGCCCACGCCGCGCGGCGATGACCCTGCCGTACCGGCAACTACCACCAGCTCGCACGTCTTACCAGCCTTCAGAGCGCCAAGCGCAGCATTCACCACATCGAGCTTTTCCATTGCAATTTCCTATCCCTGGAATACACCGGTGAGCATGGCGAGCGCCTCGAGTACGCCGCCGCCGACCGACGTCGCCTTGTCCGAAATATAGTTGATATAGCTGGCATCGCCGCGCGGGTCGACGTCGGCGCACTTAAAGCCCTCGGTCACCTGAACGCCGTCGGCCAAAAGGCCGCGCAAGCAGCCGTCAATCTGCGTGACCATGGGAGTATCACCCGCATACCCGATCGCATCGCCGGCACTCACGATGTCGCCGATCGCGCGGTCGGACCTAAACACGCCGGCGGAGGGGCTGTGGATAACACGCTCCTTGCCGTATCCGCCGATCATGCCCGGCACGCCCGTATTGGGTTGGGGCGAGCCCTGGGTGATGACGCGGCCCAAAAAATGCCCGCGCATGGTCTCGACCACGGCGTCGCAATCGACCGGCGCGGTAAAGCCCGGCCCTACCGCGATGACGGCAGGAGCCATGTCGCGCGTGGTGCCCAGATTGCGCTTAGCTAGAATCGCGTCTACCACGGCCGCGGGTCTAAGTTCGCCGAGCATCTGTGCCTGGGGGTCCACCACCACGGCGACATCCCCCGCCTCGGTAATCTCAAGCACCTCGACCGGCGTCTGCGCCAAGCGGGCACGAATGCCCTCAACCTGGACCTCGCCCAGGCGAATGGCCTCGCAAAAACTGATTGTGCGACGGATGCACGTGGGGACCGCGATATCGGCCATGACAACCGACACGCCGGCGCGCACCAAGCGAGCGGCGACGCCCGTGGCGATATCGCCGGCGCCGCGAACATAAACGAGCATTCCCGGGGCACCTCCCTGTGCTACGGTTTGAGCAGAGCAAAAGCGGTTCGACCGCTACTCTGATGATTATTTCTTATCACAGTATTATACGGCGGTGAACAGATGGAAACGGTTAACGGCAGCCTTGCCTCCACGCTCAAGATTGAGCCGGGCATTACCGCGATCATCGGCAGCGGTGGCAAGTCGACCCTGCTAAAGACGCTCGGCCTTGAGCTTATGCGCGCCGGCGGCAGGGTGCTTCTCTGTACCACCACGCACATGTTTCCCGTCGCCGGTGTGCCATGGGACGGGTCGAACCGTCGCCTGGACGCCGCGCCTTGGCAGCCGGGGACCCTGCATGTTCCCGGCTGCACCTGCGAGGCATGCGCGGGCATGAGCCGCGGAAGCATCTGCCAAGCAGGCGTCTTGGACCCCGAGACAGGTAAGCTCTCCTCCCCTGCCGAGCCGCTCGACGAGCTGACGCAGCGCTTTGACTATGTGTTGGCCGAGGCAGATGGCAGCAAGCGACTCCCACTCAAGGCCCACGCCGCCTGGGAGCCGGTTATTCCTGCCGGCACTGCCAACGTCATCTGGATCGTCGGCGCCTCAGGCTTGGGCAAGCCCATCAACGAAGCCGTCCACCGCCCCGAGCTCTTTTGCGAGCGTTGCGGCTGCGAGCTCACCGATATCGCCACGCCCGAGCGCGTCGCCATGGTGCTCAATGCCGAACTGCGGATGCTGAACCTCAACAATGCCCGCATCATGCTCAACCAAGTCGACACGCTTGCCGACCCGGCCGTGGCAAGCCGCTTTGAGACTGCCCTCAGCCGCCCCATCGTCGCCACCAGCCTCAAATAGCCGGCGCTGCCCCAGCAGACCTATAAGTTGCGGTGGAATAGTTCCTGAAACGGCCTATTTGGCGGCTAAACAGGAACTATTTCACCGCAACTGCGAAGGGAATCCGGCACCCTTCTTGTTAGCGGGGGACGTAGCGGCCGGGTTGGGCTCCGGTGGGCTCGCCATCGCACGCGGCCAGCACGCCGTTGACGAAGACGGCCTTGGCGCGGCCATGTGCCTCAAAGCCCTCGAGCGGCGTGTAGTCCACAGCCTGATGCTGCGTCGCAGCGCTAATGGTCCAGCGCGCCTTGGGATCCCACACGCACACATCGGCATCGGAGCCCTCGGCAAGACATCCCTTGCGCGGATACATGCCAAAGACGCGCGCCGGGTTCTCGCTCATCAAGCGGCACAGATCCTCGGGGCCCAGCTGTCCCTCAAAGCTCGTAGCGATCGCGACGGGGCGATGCTCCACACCGGGCCCGCCGTTGGGAATCGCGCGGAAGTCGTCGCGTCCGCGGTCCTTTTGCCCGTGTAGGTTAAAGCTGCAGTGGTCGGTCGCAATCGTATCGATCTCGCCTGCCACAAGTGCCTCGCGCAGTGCCGCACGGTCGCCGGCATGGCGCAGCGGCGGGCTCATCACATATTTGGCACCCGCAAAGCCGTCCTCGCCCTGCTCCAAGTAGCAAGTATCGTCGAGCATCAGATACTGAGGGCAGGTCTCGACATAGATATTCTTCTGCCCGCGCGCCTTGGCGGCACGGATGGCCTCGAGCCCCAGCTTGGTCGAAAGGTGCACCACGTTGACCGGTGCGTCGCCGGCCAGGTGCGCCAGATATAGTAGACGGCTCACTGCCTCGGCCTCGCACACATCCGGACGGCTGAGCGCATGGCCCTCGGGCCCGTGGATACCCTGCTCAAACACGCGCTTCTGCAGCTCATTCACCAGCGTGCCGTTCTCGCAATGCACGCACAGTATGCCGCCAATATACTTGAGCTCCTCGAGCACCTCGAGCGTCTCGGCATCGTCCAGGCGCAAATGATCGTAGGCAAAGTAGGTCTTGAACGACGACACGCCCGCCTCGCGCATGGCCGAGAGATCGGCGCGGTTGCGCTCGTTCCACTCGGCGAGCGCCATATGAAAGGCGTAGTTGGCCGTGCAGGTTCCGTCGGCGCGGCGATGCCACTCGGCCAAGGCATCGGGCATGGTCACGCCGCGATCGGCCGTCGCGTAGTCCACGATGGTCGTCGTGCCGCCGCAGGCGGCCGCGCGCGTGCCGGTCTCAAAGCTATCGGCCGTCCAATCCATGCCGGTCCAGCACTGCATGTGCGTGTGGCCGTCGATAAAGCCGGGAAACACCCAGCAGCCCGCGGCATCCTCGACGGTATCGCCCTCAGCCGGCTCAATCGCCGCGGCGATCCGCACGATCTTATCGCCATCCATGGCAAGATCGGCGCGGCGAAGCCCCTGTGGCGTCACGAGCGCGCCGTTTTTGATGATGATCATAATTGCTCCTTATTGATTGATGCAGTTGGCCACGCGATCAAAATACGAGCAGGCGGCGATATGCTCCGCTATGCGTCGCTGTCCCTTGGCGGTATCGACGTCCCACAGCTCGTAGGCACGCGCCTCGACCAGCACCACGTCAATACGGTCCTTGAGAATCGAGCCCCCGCCGTCCTTGCCCTCAAGACACATAAGTGCATCGAACAGTTCCGCCGGAAAGAGCACCGGGCTCGAAGGCTCACCGTTGCACGCAAGACGCACCGGATGCTTGCGGCCACGCTCGTCAAATGCACGAACCATAGCCTCAAAAGAATCCGCGCTCACAAGCGGCTGGTCGCCCGGCAAAAAGAGGCAACCTTTCCAGTTGCGTTCGACTCCCCACGAAAGGCCCGCACGGACGCTTTCGCTGCGCAGCTCGCCATCGTGCAGCACGCACTGGCAATGCTTGTCCTCGCAAATCTGGGCAACCTCGGGCCAACGCGTCGAAACCACGACGTCAAAGCCCCGGGGAACCGAATCGATGGTCCGGGCAATCAGCGGCTCGCCATAGATATCGGCAAGCATCTTGTTAGAGCCAAACCGCTTACCCTCGCCCGAGGCCATAATCACGCAGCCAAGTTTCATGGCGATACCTCCCCTGAAACCATCGTACCCATAACTCGCGCCGCGGGGCACCTACATCGAAAGCGCTTATCCTACACGCCCGCGATGCAAAAAGGGGGCACCCCGCCGGTTGGCAGAGCGCCCCCTTTACATGGTTTACCTCAGCCCAGCTTTAGGCCTGGAACCAGCGGGCGGTGTTGCGCTCGTCGAGGGCCTTGAGGGCAGCGGCGGGATCGGCAACCTTCTGCAGGAACATCATGGCTGCGATGGCGTACGGCTTGTAGCTGGCCTCCTTGTACATGCCCACACGGTGCATGTCGAAGACGTCGGCGTTGACCTCGCCGTGCTCGCAAGAGACACCGGAGATGTCGGCGGGCAGCGGGTGCATAAAGATGGTGTCCTGGCCGTTGGCAGTCTTCTCCATGAGCGCGGTCGTGGAGCACCAGTCCTGATGGGTGGCGTTCTGGGCGAGCAGCTCCTTCTCGAGCGCAGCGATGCCGGCGTCGTCGCCCTCGGCGTACAGGTTGGTACGCTTCTCCATGGCGGCAAACGGAGCCCAGCTCTTGGGGATTACGATGTCGGCGCCCTCGAAGGCCTCGGCCATGGTGTTGACCTGCTTAAAGGTGGTGCCGGACTCGGCGGCATAGCCCTTGGCGCGCTCAACGACCTCGGGCATGAGGTCGTAGCCCTCGGGGTGAGCCAGGGTGACGTCCATGCCAAAGCGGGGCAGCAGGCTGATCAGCGACTGCGGGCAGGACAGCGGCTTGCCGTAAGAGGGCGAATAGGCCCAGGTGACGGCGACCTTCTTGCCCTTGAGGTTCTCAAGGCCGCCAAACTCGTTGATGAGGTAGAGCATGTCGGCAGAGGACTGCGTGGGGTGGTCGGAATCGGACTGCAGGGAGATGAGCGTGGGACGGTGATCCAGAACGCCGTCCTCGTAAGCCTGCTGGATAGACTCGGAGACCTCGGCCATGTAGGCGTCGCCCTTGCCGATGTACATGTCGTCGCGGATGCCGATGACGTCGGCCATGAAGGAGATCATGGTAGCGGTCTCGCGGACGGTCTCGCCGTGAGCGATCTGGGACTTCTTCTCGTCCAGGTCCTGCAGCTCAAGGCCGAGCAGGTTGGCGGCCTTAGAGAAGGAGAAACGCGTACGGGTGGAGTTGTCGCGGAATAGGGAGACGGCCAGACCCGAGTCGAAGATCTTGGGAGAGACGTTGTTCTCGCGCAGCTGGCGCAGGGCGTCGGCGACGATGTAGAGCGCCTTGAGCTCATCGGTGGTCTTATCCCAGGTGTGCAGGAAGTCGCTGCCGTACATACCCTTAAAATCGAGGCCGTTCAGCTGCTCGACGAGCTCGGTAAACTTGGCGTCCATGGAAATGTCCTTTCTAAAGATGAAACGATCGCAATGAGTAGATGCGCTCCGGCATGCGCGTGTGGCTAGAACATGCAGAGCGCTATGACGAGGACCCGCTACCGTTGAGGAAGCATGGGAGATAACGACCGCGGGCCCCAAGTCGACAGGGGGTGTCGGGGACGCGAGCGGCCCCCGGCTCAACAAAATCGAGGAATGGGACTAATCGATCTTGTTGTTGGTCAGACCGGCGCGGAACACGGTGGCGTCGCCATCGGCCTGGCTCGGATCGTAGAGGTTCAGGGCAGCCACATACATGGCGGCAGCGGTGACCAGGTCGTCCTTGTAGGTGACCTCGTTGGGAGCGTGAGCCTGAGACTCGGCACCCGGGCCAAAGCCCACGCAGGGGATGCCGTAGCGGCCCTGGATGGAGACGCAGTTCGTGGAGAAGGTCCACTTGTCGCACAGCGGACGACCGGTGCGCTTGTCCATGCTGGGCTCGCAGCCGATGCGCTCGTCACCAAACATGGCCTTGTGAGCGTCGACGAGGGCCTTGACGTGCGGAGCAGTCTCCTTGTTGATCCACGTGGGGAAGTAAGCCTCGGTCTCGTAGACCTCGCCGGTCCAGGACGGACGGTCGTACATGTACATGGAGACCTTCACGTCGTCGCCGTACTTCTTGGCGGCCGGCAGGTTACGGATCTCGTCCAGGCAGGACTCCCAGGTCTCACCGGCGGTCATGCGACGGTCGATGGAGATGGCGCAGGAGTCAGCGACAGCGCAGCGGCTGGGGCTGGTGTAGAAGATCTGGCTGACGGTGCAGGTGCCGCGGCCCAGGAAGCGGGCGTCCTCGAAGTGCTCGGGGTTGTACTTGGGGTCGAGCATCTTGACGAGACCCTTGATGTCGGTCGACTCGTCGCAGCCGTTGTTGTTGAGGGCGCGGACGTCGGCGATGATGTCGGCCATCTTGTAGATGGCGTTGTCGCCTCGGTCGGGAGCGGAGCCGTGGCAGGAGGTGCCGTGAACGTCGACACGGATCTCCATGCGGCCGCGGTGACCGCGATAGATGCCGCCGTCGGTGGGCTCGGTGGAAATGACGAACTCGGGCTTAATGCCGTCCTTGTTGTAAATGTACTGCCAGCACATGCCGTCGCAGTCCTCTTCCTGGACGGTGCCGACGACCATGATCTTGTAGCCCTCGGGGATAAGGCCCATGTCCTTCATCATCTTGGCAGCGTAGGTAGCGGAAGCCATGCCGCCCTCCTGGTCGGAGCCGCCGCGGCCGTAGATGATCTCGTCGGTCTCGTAGCCCTCATAGGGATCGGCATCCCAGTTCTCGATGTTGCCGATGCCGACGGTGTCGATGTGGGAGTCGATGGCGATGATCTTGTCGCCCTCGCCCATAAAGCCCATGACGTTGCCCAGGCCGTCGACCTTGACCTCGTCATAGCCAAGGCTCTCCATCTCGGCCTTAATGCAAGCGACAACCTCACCCTCCTCGCAGGACTCAGAGGGGTGGGAGATCATAGCGCGCAGGAAGCGAGTCATATCAGCACGGTGAGACTCGGCAGCGTTTTTAATTGCCTCAAAATCGAGTTCCTTAGTCATAACAGTTAACCTTTCTACAAGGGTTTACCTACAGGTAGATATTTCAGATAGATCACTTGTGCCAAGCAGCGTGAGGTCGAGCACCCCACAAGCAAGTAACCATAGGAGGTAACCATAGGAGGCGGACGGAGGACTTTGCTCCGTCGCGAGTTCCGCACGAGCCGGAGAGCACTTAATGTGCTCTCCGTGCGAGCAGGACTGTCCGAGCAGGGAGTAAAGTCCTCCGGCTGCCTCCGAACAGGTCAGACCTGCTAGCAGGTGGGGTACTCGCCCTCCCAGACGATGCGACGGTACTGATCCGGATCGGTGTCGCCCTCGGTGGAGAAGCAGAGCACAGAGCTCGTCTTGTCCAGGCCGATGAGCTCCTTGAGCTCGGCGTACTCGGGATCAAGCATGAGAGTCTCGACCAGGCCGGTGGTCACAGCGCCAGACTCGCCGGAGATGACGCGCGGGTCGCCCTTCTCGGGAGCACCCAGGGTGCGCATGCCGCGAGCGGTGACCCAGTCGGGGCAGGACACGAAGGCAGTGGTGTGGTTGCGCAGGATATCCCAGCCCAAGATGTTGGGCTCGCCGCAGCACAGGCCGGCCATGATGGAGGGCATGTCGCCGTCCACGATGCGCGGATCGCCGTCGCCGGCGGCAGCACCCTTGTACAGGCAGGCGGCCGGAGCGCACTCGACCACAACGAAGGTGGGCGGGTTATCGGGATACAGGTTGGTGAAGTAGCCCACCACGGCGCCCGCGAGCGAACCCACGCCAGCCTGGACAAACACGTGCGTCGGGCGGTTGATGGCCATCTCGCGCAGCTGCTCGGCAGCCTCGGAAGCCATGGTGCCGTAGCCCTCCATGATCCAGGACGGGATCTTCTCGTAGCCCTCCCAGGCGGTGTCCTGAACGATGACGCCGCGCTCGCAGGCATCGGCCTCGGCGGCGGCCATGCGCACGCACTCGTCGTAGTTGACCTCTTCGATGGTCACTGTGGCGCCCTCGGCGGCGATGTTATCGAAGCGGGGCTTGGTGGAACCCTTGGGCATGTGCACGACGGCCTTCTGGCCCAGCTTGTTGGCAGCCCATGCCACGCCGCGGCCATGGTTGCCGTCGGTGGCGGTAAAGAAGGTGGCCTGGCCAAAGTCCTTGGCAAGCTGATCGGAGGTCAGGTAATCGAAGGTGCACTCGGCAACGTCCTTGCCGGTCTCGTCGGCAATGTAATTGGCCATGGCAAACGAACCGCCCAGGACCTTAAAGGCGTTGAGGCCAAAGCGATAGCTCTCGTCCTTAACGCACAGGTTGGACAGGCCCAGGCGCGCGGCCTGGCCGTCCAGGCGGGCAAGCGGAGTGACGGTGTACTGGGGGAACGACTGGTGGAAGGCACGGGCCTTCTTCACGTGGTCGAGGCTCATGATTCCCAAGTGCTTGTCATCGCTCTTGGGCATCGTGTTGCCCGCCCACTGGATCTTATCGGCCATACGGTGAACTCCTTAAGTTCTCTCTTGCCGGCCCCCGCATACGCGTTTCAGCCCATTCCCATTCTTGCGGCTGAACTTTTATGTGGATGCCAAACAAAAAGTTTGTTAGCAATGTTCTATCACACTTTTTGATTGCTAAACCTAACAAATTGTTTGTTGCCGTAATCGGTACTTTTTCCCCGCCGAACGGTTACATAACGCAGCGACGCTTTCGTTATTTGCGAACAGGTGTGGTTTATGGCAAAGTGTGCCCAAACTAATTTTTAGGAAGGCACCCATGACCCCCGCACAGATTGAGTTTTACAAGCGTCTTGCACACGGCCTGGCGCTCCAGTTTGGCCCCAACTGCGAAATCGTCGTCCACGATCTGGAGACCGAGGACGTGGACCACTCCATCGTAGTGATTGAAAACGGCCACGTCAGTGGGCGCAAACTGGGTGACGGCCCCAGCCATATTGTGCTTGAATCCATGCACGATGGCACCACCGACGTGCACGACCGCGAGCCATACCTCACCAAAACCGCCGATGGCAAGCTGCTCAAGTCCTCGACGATCTTTATCCGCAACGATGAGGGCAAGCCCGTCGGCATTTTGGGCATTAACTTTGACATTACGCTTATGAAGGCTTTTGAGCGCTCGCTCGATGCCTTTACCGGCATCGGCGGCACGGGCTACACCGAGCCCGAGCCCATTACCAAAAACATCGGCGACCTGCTCGAAGACCTGCTGCGCGAGTGCGAACAGTTTGTGGGCAAGCCCGCGGCGCTCATGACCAAAGACGAGCGCATCCGCGCCATTGGCTACCTCGACCGTCGCGGCGCCTTCCTCATCTCCAAGTCGAGCGAACGCGCCTGCGAGTTCTTTGGCATCTCCAAATACAGCTTCTATAGTTACCTCAACGAGGCAAAGGCTGCCGCCGGCGACAAATAGTCAGCGCGCCTGCGCCCCTCCCCTTTTGGGCGCGAGTTCTGGAATGCGCGAATCCGAGAGTCGGCCGCAAGGCAAGTTCCATATAATCGATGAATGCGAGCATTTCGAAAGGATGGAACAAGATGGGGTCGAGCAACGCATCACGCAACGGCCGCGGAGGCTTCGCTTCTGCCGCCAGGCATGCGAAACGCGCGTTTGACGAGGGCGAAGACGATCTGTTTGCGTTGAGCCTCGACGACGTGATGAGCGACCGCCCTTGGACCGCCGATGAGCTCATGGGCGGCGGGGTTCGCCCGGCAGGCCCAAAGCCTACGTCGGCCGCTGCTCCCGCTCCGGCCACTACGCCTGCGCCAGCATCCGTGCCCGCAGATGACTTTGCCACCCGCCCCATCATGCAGGTACCGCGCCAGGCCGCCCCTGCGCCCCGCCCCACCAGCGATCCGTCCGAGACGGCGGCGTTCCTTGCCGCGGCGGCACAGCGCCATGCGCCCAGCAGCGCACCCGCGTATGCCACCCCGCAGCAGCCGACACACGCGGCTCCCGAACCCCAGCCCGAGCCCGAACTCGAGCCGCCCGCTATGGATCTGGACGACCTCGCCAACCGCCAGTTTGCCTTCGATTCCTGGGCCGCGGCCGACTTGGACGAGACCTCGGCCGGCATGCCGGCGCTCGATATTCCGGTCAACCCGCTGTTTGCAGCTGCCGAGGAGCGCGACTCTGATTACAACGAAACAACAGCGCACGATGACCGCTTTGATGCCGCGCCCCGCGCCTCCCGCATTGAGACCGAGAGCTACGGATCCGCATCGAGCGCATACGATAACGGCCCGTTTGCCAACGCGTCCGCTCCTGAGCACAACAAGGCTGGCATAAAGGCCGCATCGGCATCGTCGTATACCCGCGGCACCGACGACGAGCGCTTTGCCGACTTCTACACCGAGGAAGAGCCGCCGCACTTCTCTGAGTTTCCCCAAGCGGCAAAGATCGTCTTTATCGCGATTATCGTGGCCCTACTCGGCGTGATCGCATTTGAGGGATTCCAGCTATTCCGCAGCCCCACCGCGTCCGAATCGGCAACGCAGCAAAAAGAGGACGACAACCAGTACCTGGACATCAACACCCTCAAGGGCGACCCCAACGACGGAGACGAGTAGCGGGGGCTGGGGCGGCTGAAGCGTCCATATGTAGCACCAGCTTCTACGTGCTGTTTTGTCATCCGGTTACACTTTTCCGGATGTTGAGACCGTCGGATTCGACACTTTTCCGTACTTTTGAGGTGCCGATTTCGACACTTTTCCGGATGTAGGCCGAATAATCGCCGCGAAATCAAGCGCCGTCTGCGCATCATTTCGCAGGCGGCGCTTGATTTCTGTCCGCATGCGCTGATAGACTCCATCGTGCCCGCAAGGAGCGGGCGCGTTTTATCCAGAGTCGGGGTAGAGAGTTGGCTCCACGATCCCGACGCCAACCGGCCAAGAGGCACGGTGGCCCTGCCAACATCGATGAAAGGAGTCCGTATGGACAATTTCTCCGTGCGCAGCGAGCGCAACTTCCACAACCTGGCAGCCAAGCCAAAACGAATGCATCTTCTCGACGAGCCGAGCAGCTATGCCTCGGCCATGGTCAAGAGCAGCCTCTCCCACCAGATGCGCTTTACGGCGCAGGTGCTCGAGGAAGAGCTCTGCGCTGCCGGCAATCCGCACGTACTGCAGATCAAGCTGCTCGGAGACGACTCGCGTGAGCCGTCCAGCTGGAAGCTGTTTGCCGACGGCTCGTGCGTCGCAAGCGGCTCGGGTGACTTTGCCCGCGAGCGCTTCTGCGAGGGAGCCGAGGTGTTCCTGGACCTGTGCCGCGACGCCGTGCGCGCGGCCGAGCTGCGCCAGTGGAGCCAGAGGGAGTACGAGCTGCTGAGTGCCGCGCGCGGGATTGCGAGGGTGTAAGCGGACGCAGGCGACGCCATGGTAACGTGCGGCCGTTGCGCGGCAGAGCACTTTATTTAGCGCCCGTTGAATAGCCAGCCATGCCACATCCTGCCCCATCATTTCGAGTAGCGGAATGATGGGGCAGTCTTATTCTCTGTCAGCGTTCTTACTCCCCAAACCTATAGTCGTTGATGCCCAACGTAGAGCAGTTCTCGCTTATTGCTCGGACTGTTTGCACGGGAATTCCGTCTTCGACATGAGCGGAGACACTAAACGAAAGCTGTACTTCGGCACCGCCCAGCATGTTTAGTTGGCTCACCACTTCGTCCATGATGGTCTGGATATTGCGATTGACACGAGTGTTGTCGAGCTTTGCCGTCATATGGAAGGATGTCTTTTGCCTCGCGGGCTGCACCACCACTGGCGTCGTGTCGACAACTGTGGTCCTACCGTCCGTATCCGTTACGGTTTCGGTCGTCGTGGGGCCAAACGTAACCCCATGCCCACCGTTGCTGGAACCCTGCGCGGCCTCCGCTGCCGCGGCACGAGCAGCAGCCTCTCCCTCTTCAATCTGCTTTGTTGCCACAGTCGGCTTCACCAGCAGGTCGCTCTCGTTGATAAACGCCTTCTGCTCACCAAACGTCAGCTCCATATAGCGATCGTCCGAGAAGCCAGCAGCAAGGCCAAAGTATTCCTTTGAGCCCAGGCCCCTTTGAATCGCGTCCTCGAGCACGCCATAGCACGACAGCCTGGGAAGATAGCAATAAGAGCACAGGAACTCCCACAGACGCTTAATCTGGATGTGGTCCGCTTCCTTCCAGAGCACTCGATCGAGCTCCATCTTAAGCAGGGCGGGTGCCCAGGTCTTGATGGCCGCCTCATCGGAAACAAGCTTGCGCGCCATCTTGGCAACGATATTTTCGCCGCCGCCCTCAACGTGTTCTGCTTCCCAAACGATATCCATCGAGTCGCTGAAAAGGTCAACACGCGGATAAATTAGCCAGCTATAGGCCTCCTGGATCTTTATCTCGAGCGATTCGTCGGCACGTCTCACACTCTGGTCAGTCTCGCGCGTCTGTGCCACATCAAGGTTCAGCGACTCGCGATCTTTCTTGATGGAATCCCAAGCAAGGTATTGTTTCGCCTCACTTAGGAGCTGTGCATAGTAAGATGCGTCCGCAGCGGCAAACACAACCATATTCTTGTACGTACGCGGAGACGTACCGCGATTTGAGAGTATCTCCGATGCCAAGGTGAGTGCCGCGGAATCGGCCGTTTTTCCACGGTGATTTGCAGAAGGCGTCAGCACCACCAGGCGCAGCGTCTGATCGTCCGGAACGTCAAGCGAGCTTGCGGGACATACATGAATGCCTGAGAAGGGATCAACCTTGCGCAGCCTCTTTAGGCGACTCTCAACTTCATAGAGCGCTTCGGAGTCCTTAACCTGCTGAGCGCGGTCATCGGCAACTTTGCGCAACGTGGGGCGCGTATCGTACCAAAAACGGTTTCCGTTGACGTCGCTATACAGGAAAGACGAAGATGTCTGCAGCGTGCCCAGAGCATCGTTGAATACGGAAATGTTCTCGCCAGGCTGAACCGTGCCCAAGCGAATATGCGCGCGCTCGATACCGCGGACAGACTGTCCGCCCACGTCGGGAGCACTGCCGAGCATGATGGTACGTGCGACGCGACGCGAAGCCAAAAGATTGCCGTAACGAGTATTGTTGCCGTCATTGCGATACGGAACGGACTGCTTGCCGTCGATCTCGGAATCAACAACTGCATTCCAGTTGTCATCAAGATAGCGCGTGAGCTCATCGCGCACGCCGGGCACATCAAGGGGGAACGATCCCGGCATAATCATCGGCGAAGGATCCTGGTTCATCCACAGCTCGTGGATAACCGATGCCATTAAGCGCAACACGCCACGGGTA
This sequence comes from uncultured Collinsella sp., assembly GCA_902494715.1. Taxonomy (GTDB): domain Bacteria; phylum Actinomycetota; class Coriobacteriia; order Coriobacteriales; family Coriobacteriaceae; genus Collinsella. The sequence continues at coordinate 8,093 of CABUUJ010000036.1, read as the reverse complement.
CGTTGAAACTTTTCGAGCGTTGCCCAGTCCTCGTAGAGACGGTCGAACACTTCAGGGTGAATCGGATAGCAAGAAACCATGCGATCGCGATATTCGAGCTCGCGCGACTCCACCGGGAAGTCCGAAGTGTTTTCGTTGTACATCTTGCTAAATGACGCGCACACTTCATCGCGAGCGGCATCATCCTTGCAGTCAAGGAAAAGCCTGCGGCGCACAACCTCGAATCCTTCGTTTGCCGCCACGGGCTTCCAAATAGCCTCCATGCGCCCAAAGGTATGCTCAATCTGCTCCAAAGCTCGCTGGCCCGCCTCGCCACCGATCTCGTTGTCAGATTCGGGAATAGAGGCTACGACCAGGCTGCGCTTCGAAGCGCGTGCTGCTTCAGTGAGCTCCTGAATAAAGGTGATGAAGTTGTCGAAGCTGCCGGCGTTAAGCCCATCGACGCCATAAATCTTCTTGGCATAGGCAACGAGCTCGTCCATAAGAACAAGGCAGCAGCCGCAATCGTCGAATAATTCAGTCAGAGCAGCGGATCCCGGCGAGACGCCCTTCTTATCAGCATCTTTCACATAGTCATAGAGCTCGGGCCTGCCAGCAGATTCTGCAAGCTGGTATGCCATATGGCCCCAAAGCGTGTTGACCATGATGCCAGGCATGGTAGCCGGGCGCATGGCTTTTGCCGGATTGATAGAGGTGCCCACGAGCACAGCAACATGCACCTCAGGGACTTCGGCAACGCCCGCCTCCTCGAGCACGGAAGCGATATTAGCGATTTGCCCCAAACGCGAACGGCTACGCATCATATGGTAAAGCGCGAGCATGCTGTGCGTTTTGCCGCCACCAAACGCGGTCTTAAGCTGAATGACGGGCTCGCCGTCGAGACCAGCCACGCGGCGCAACGACTGCACGAGCAGCCCCTTCATGCCTTCGGTCACATACGTTCGATTGAAAAATTCGACCGGGTCGCGGTACTCCAACTCGCCCTTACCGCGCGCCACCTGGGCAAGGTCGGCAGCAAACTCGGCATTCCTATAGCGCCCCTCAGCAACATCCATATGGGGTTCCATGACGTCACGCCAACTAGGCAGGCCACGCACTGCCTTGGTTTGCTCGAGTGATTTCCTACGAGGTGCCGGGGTCTCCACACCAGCATCAACATTTGTTGTCACTGCCGTCGAGCCGTCGGCGCTGCCATAGCGAACCTCGCGAAGCATTGCGTTGAGCTGCGCCGTGGTATCCTGATCGATCTGCTCAGCCAAGCGGCTCATGGTATCGAGCGCACGCCATGCGTCGCTGTCCGAGATACCTCCCATACCGCGATGCGCGACCTTGTTGCGAACGCCTTTGAGCTCCATGACGTAGTTTTTGCAATCCTGAGGCAACCTAAGGCGAAACACATCGCGCCAGTTGATGTCAATGAGCAGCAAGCACAGGGCAATATCGAGCGAGTCGGCAAGAGTGGCATAGTCACCCGATACAGGCAGGTTGCGCTTTTGGTCGTCGTAGAGCTTGTTGAGCACACCGACCTGCCAAAAATCATTGCCGTATGCCTGGGTAAGCTCGCGCATCACATAAGGATCAAGAGCCTCGAGCAAAAGGTCAAAGCCCTTATTGAGAAGATCGCAGTTATTAGCGTTGTTCTCCATGGTTTATCTCCTTAGGGCCTAATCGAATAGTGAGTCTTGCATGGGACGCTCGACAGCAAGCTGCGCCGCCTTCGACTGAATCTCGGGCCATGCCGTAACAAGCGAGTTGTAGGCGAAGGCCTCCTGCTGCCAGTTGCGCTTGTCCGCAATGGTAAAGAGGCGATACGCCAGCGCCTTGGCACCATCCGCACGGCCACCAAGTGTCTGGCTAACGATCTTGGCGCAAGCCGTAACACCGCCCTCCTCGAGCGCATGCGTAAGCTGCTGGGTCGTAAGCCAAGTAGGCGCCTTAAAGTCAACGCGCTCCGACACCTCGCTACGATCGAGCAAGTGCACATTTCCCTTAACGGAAGCAAGGAGCCCTTGGGCTGCCAGCCCTTCGATGGAAACGTTCTTAGCGCGAGCAAGCACGTCAGCTTCTCCAAACTTAATGGTGTCAAAGGCTTTCTGCGTGTAGAGATCGACGCAGAAACGACTCTCGCGATCGAGCTCGCCATCCTGGTCGCTAAAGTACGCATCCACCTCTTGGTTGATAAGTTGCAGCGCGGCGCGCACCGTCATGGGGCTGCCGTCTGCCTCCAGCACCTGCGAGAAGCGCGAGTACATTCCGATGCCCGGTCCGATAGCCGACTGCGCAAGGTCAACAGGTGCGATATTCGAAGAACGAAGTTTATCGAGCGCAGACCCCAGCTCGCGCTTGAGCGACATCACGAAGTCGCGACGCGTACCCATGGGGGCATCTTCGGGGCGTTTGCGGCAGACGAGGACGATGGAGGACGCGAGAGCATTGGTGCCCGAAGCAATCATACGAGAGCCCATTTCGGTTCGCATGGGCCAGGTTCCAGTGATAGAGAACCCCGCGCGGATGATAGCAGAGAGCATTGTCTCCCAGCCCGTCGACGCAGTGGATTCGACATCATTAGTCGATTCGGTCTCGCTTTGTTTGAAGGCATAGTAGATAGTTACAGGGACGTCATCACAAGCATATTTACAAATCTGTTTGAATGTACTGAACATGCCCTCTTCAAAGAAGTCACGCGCGCCGTCCTTGCCGCGGCTTTCCCGATAAGGCGTGGCCACAAGCTCCTCGTGCTTGGGCACGAGCATGGTGCTAAAAAGTCTGGGGTAAGTGCGTCGCAACGATTGGCGCAGCCAGACATAAAAGAAATCCGATAGGTCTGCATAACCGATGTTGTCGTAGTACGGGGGATCGGTTGAGACAACAATGTTTCGCATGCCGTTATCGCTCTGAGCGTCAAATTGCCGAACGATACCTGGCTTGCTAACGATGCTCGGAAGCCCCTGAAAGGCCTCTGTCATCCGGATAAACAGGTTGTCGAAGCAGCCAGATGAGTTGCAGAACGGATTACTTTCTGCATAGTCCCATGTCATTGGAATGGCTTGACGCGAGAAAACATTCCTGAGTTGCGTGTTCCCGGCGTGCCAGCTGCAGATTGACGAATTGTGGTTTGCAAGCTGATCGACAAGATTTGCCAAGTACACGCCGATAGCCTCGCCGTAGGCGCGGGCGCCGGTGCCGCCGTCCGCCAGGCCCACGCCGTCATCGGGCAGCCCGGCAGCAGTGGCGTCTGCCTCGGCCTTTTTCTGCGCCTCGCCGACGAGCTCCGAGAACGTCGTCAGCGCCGTCAGCTGTCGATTGGTAAAGAGCTGAGAAAAAGTTGCGAGACCATAGTTGGGAGTCTTGAAGTCCCTGGGGTTAGATGCGATATCCGCATCGGGATATTCGTCTGGCTTTGGGATGTCCGCTACGGATGCCTGTTCATCGTTTGGCGCGCAATAAACCCTCCCACGCTTACCTTCGGCAACAATCGCCATAAGTTTTTCGCCCATGCGGTGCGCGCGGCCTTCCGCCCTGACGTATTTGAAATCTATAGGTGTCCCGCAGTGCACGCAGGTCGCGCCGCGGCGGTTCACCGTGCCGTCCTGCGTCGCCTTGCCAGGCGCGACCTCGAAGCGCACCTCGCCGTCCTCGCAGACGGGCTCGACGTGCCACTCCTTGCCCTTCTTCTTGGAGAGATCGAACGAGCGCACGAGGATTGCCTCGTGCCCGCAGGCGGGGTTGGGGCACTTGACGGTGCGGGTCCACAGCCATGCGATGACGGTCGCCTTGCCGCCGCCCTGTTCGGCCGACACCTTGACTTTGGGATACAGGTATCCGATGCGGCGGGCGGCCTCTTCCTTCATCCAGGAGCCGTAGTATTTGACGTCGGCTGCCAGGCCGTTGTTTCCTGTCCACGAATCGATGTTCGCGCGCGAGCGCGATTCCGGGTTCACGGCCGTCTTCTCAGCGAACAACGGCGGAATCTCAATCATTGCCTTATTGATGGTAACGGCCACCGGATTAAGGTCCTGCGCATATGCCTTAAGACCCAGACGTTGAGCTTCCAGCGGAATGGCGCCTCCGCCTGCAAAAGGATCCAGCAGGGGCGGCAAGTCGTCGCCCATCGACTTTTTAATCTCAGCCTTGGCGGCATTAAGCACACGATCGTTATTGGAGTTCTCCCACACCACGAGCTCGCGCAGGATGCCGAACAGGCGCTCGCGCTCGGCAGCCTGCTCCTCCACGGTGGGGAACTTCTCGGGATGCGCCGACGGGTCGTCCACCAGCGACGACCAGATAACGGCGCGCGCCGCGGCCAGCGGGCGACGGGCCCACCAGAGATGCAGCGTCGAAGGATGCCCATGGCGGATGGACTTCTCACGTGCAGACGCCGCATTGATATCGTCGAGCGGCAGAGCCACCTCGATGAGCTTCTTCTTTACTGCCATTCCTGCTCCCTCTCTAGTATCACGTCGCCCGCTTCCTTGAGGCGTTCGATGTCGTAGTTCGTGCTTGCCGCGGCATAATCCGGCGGACTTGTAAATGGATGTGCGATGTAAGAAGTTCGGGTCGTGTTTCCATCGACCTCGACCAGTGCGAGCACAAAGGCATCTGGCCTGTTGAGCGCACACATCACTTCGTTGTGCGAGACGGTGACCGTAGTGGCGCCCGCGGTGCGACCCTTGACCTCGATCATTCGCAGCGCCGGCCCCTTGGCATGAAGCTCATCGGGCACCACGGATTCGATGTCGTAGCCGCAGTTATCCGCGCTTCGATCCCGCGGCGTAAATCCCAGCTCCCGCTCGATAGCCATGACGGCACGCATGCCGGCAAGCTCTACCTCGCGCCTGCCTGCCGCACTGGATTCGGCGGTAGCATGCGAGTCGTGGGGTAGCATGCCAACTGGAATCACAAGCGCGCCGCCCAGCACCCTCGGAGTCGCGGGAGTGATGGTCTTTTCGCGCTGCAGCTCCGCCAAGCGCATTTGTCTGCGGTCGCGCAGATCATCGGCGCGACGACGAGCATTCAGAGAGCTCAGGCGTGTCTTCTTGCCTTGCTTTTCTTTCTCCTCCAGCTCCCACGCGCGACCATCCCAATAATTGGCCTCGTCGGTAAGACGCGCGTCAACGGCTCGCTCGATCTTCTCGATCTGCGGAATACGACGATTGCGCACCTCTTTGAGGCTCGCAGGGAGGATCTCGCGAATGGCGAAATCCATGGCAAGCGCGTCAATGTCGCCGGTAAGCCACTCCTGCTCAGAAGCGATAGTGTGCGCGGCAGATGCCTCGGACGGACGAGGACCGCGATAGTCCAAATAGGGCGCATAGCCCGCATCACGGGCTTCGCCCGCAGCGTCAACCTCAACGAACCTAAACTCTTTGGATACCGTACGCTTGGTGCCGTCGGCCAGCGTCGTGTCGTCCTGGACGGAGTTCTCGATATAGAGCAAGAGTCTCGGCTTGTCTCCAAAATCTCTATCGTCCACGAGCACACAGCCCCGCTTAAGCGCCGAACCCATTTGGCCAATCAGCACCTTCACCGTTGCATCCAAAAGCGGTTCACCGGGGCATACCAACTCCGCGGGAACGAGTCCAGGACCCTCTTTAGATTCTTTGTCAAAGCAAATACGCTCATAGGAGGCAAGCACGTGGCCGCATTCGCCGTCCATGCTCATCGAGCGAACCGAGAACGGCACCTCGAGCACCTCGAACCTGCCAGTCTCGCGAGATGCCACGCGTCCTCCCAAGCGCTTCATTGCCGCCATGAAAAATGCCTTGATAAAGTGCGGCTCGAGCTTGCGCGCCTCCATGCGTTCCATGTCCTCGCGAATAGCGCTTACGCCGCGAGCGTCCATGACGTCATCGGTAAGCGCATATTCCTTGAGGAGCCGTTTAATGGAGCTCGTATCGAGCGATGCATCGACTACCTGGTTGAGCCGCGCCCGTACCTCGGGGTCATCGCCATAGCGAATCGCATCGAGGAGCAAGTCACGGAGCGTCTTGCCTTCAAAGGTAACCCTGCCCAAGATGTCGAAAACCTTGCCGCCCAGCGCGGCACGTTCCACCTCGAGCTTGCTGAACAGGCGTTGGAATACTTCTCCCTCGCGCGTCTGCGTGGAGACAAGGTTCCACAGATGACATACTTCGGTCTGACCGATGCGGTGAATACGACCGAAGCGCTGCTCGAGTCGATTGGGATTCCACGGCAGGTCATAGTTAATCATAAGGTGCGCACGCTGCAGGTTAATGCCCTCGCCGGCGGCATCCGTAGCAACAAGGATGCGCGAGTTCGCATCCTGCTTAAACATTTCCTCGGCACGATGGCGCTCGTCGCGCGTCATACCGCCCTTAATGGTGAGCACGGCAGTACGGTCACCCAGGAGGGAGCCAATCTTCCCTGCGAGGTAGTTCAGCGTGTCCTTGTGTTCGGTAAAGATGATCAGTTTCTCACGTCGACCGTCCATGCCAAACATATTGGAATCGTCTTGCAGCAGTCGCGAAAGCTCCTCCCACTTACGGTCCTCGCCACTAATGCGAACATCGTTTGCCTTGCGCTCGAGCGTGCGTAAAATCGCGATCTCGGCATCGAGTTCAGCCGCAGTCGCCGCCGCAGAAGCTGTGTCTACGACGTCATCTTCCATTTGTTCGTACTCTTCGGAGTCGTAATCGTCCTCGTCAAAATCTCTGGCATCGATGCCCCATTTATCTGTATAGGCGACCTTGCCGCCCGCAACGCTTTTTGCCTCGGCGAGCTTGGACTCAAGCCGTATGCGACGACGCCGAAGCGACTGGTAGATGGCCTCGGGACTCGACGCAAGACGACGCTGCAAGATAGTCAAAGCAAAGCCGACGCTGTTCTTATGCTTGCCACCCAAGCGCTCCGCACGGTTAAACTCCTCGGTGACGTAATGAGTCACCGAGTCATAGAGCTCCTGCTCGGCAGGAGATAGGTCGTATTCGACTGTGTAGGCGCAGCGTTCGGGGAATAGCGGACGCCCATCGAACTTGAGCAGCTCTTCCTTCACGAGGCGACGCATCACATCGGAAACATCGCAGTCAAGCGAAGGTGCGGGCGGAAGGCTCTGAGCCTGGCCGGCAGTGGAGCGCGCCGCAGGATTCTTAACGCGGTTGCCTCCCGCAAACCGGTCCTTGTCCACGAGCGCCATAAAGTAGCGGAAGTCAGCCGGCTTACCGTTGTGAGGCGTAGCCGTCAGAAGCAACAAGTTTTCGGTTGTGTCACCCAAGAGCTGACCGAGCTTATAGCGTTTGGTCGGCTTGAACTCGCCGCCAAAGTTTGTCGCGCTCATCTTGTGGGCCTCGTCGCATACAACGAGATCCCACGAAGTTGCCCTTAGCTTCTTTTGGATCTCGTCGTTGCGAGCCAGCTTATCTAGGCGGCCGATACAAAAATTGACCTCATCGAAGGGATTCCCGGTAGCAGAAGACTCCAGAACATCATTTGTAAGCAAGCGGAATTTGAGCCCAAACTTTTGCCATAGCTCGTCTTGCCACTGTTCCACAAGATTACCGGGAGCCACGATAAGGCAACGCCTAAGATCGCCGCGAGCAATCATTTCTTTTATTAGGAGGCCCGTCATGATGGTCTTGCCTGCACCGGGGTCGTCCGCCAGCACATAACGCAGCGGCAAGCGCGGCAGCATTTCCTTGTAGACGGCCGAAATCTGGTGCGGCAGCGGCTCGATAGACGACGTACGAATAGCCAGATAGGGATCGAACAGATGAGCCAAACCTATGCGATATGCCTCGGACACGAGTCGCAGGTCATCGGGGTCGGCATCGAACGCCCAGGCGCTGGACTTTTCGATGATGTATTTATCCTCATCTGTATCGAAGAGAAGTTGGTCACCCAGTGCGCCCTGGTCCGTCTTGTAGGTTACGTTTAAGATGGAATCGCCATGCCATTCGACAGCCTTAATGGTCACGGGCGAATCCCCCGCGATACCGCGAACGCGCGTACCGGGCGTTATCTCTGCTAGCTTTGCCATCACGCGCCCCGCTTTACGAGAAGCGAAAATGCGTGTCGCAAGATAACGCTAGGATTGTCTATCGAAGGAAGACACTCGCTAGCGAGCACCCCCCCCCCCC
>CABUUJ010000035.1 GCA_902494715.1 uncultured Collinsella sp. | reverse complement strand
GCTATCCCGCCGCCGACAACGGATACGATCGAGCCGATGAACGTGGTAACCGCAGTCACGAGGCCGCTCACGACCGACATGACGAGGCCAATGGCCGAGGCTACGACGGATGCGGCGTTTACCACGACCGAGATCACCTGGCTTGCCACCGTTATCACGACGGACACGATTGAACCAACTACAGACAGCACTGTCTGGATTACCGGTATGAGCATCTGAGCCACGGAGAGCACTATCTGCATGCCGCTAGCCAATATCGGCAGCACGGCGTTGGCGAGGTTTGCGAGCGCCGTGCCGATAGACGTGATTGCCGGCATGAGCGCAGCGCCCACCTGCGACACGAGCGGGCTTACCGCAGCGAAAAGCTGCATGGCGACGCCGATGACCTGCGAAATGATCGGGACGATCATCGCGAAGGCGTTGTGTAGCACGGGCAGGATGGCCTGGCCGACGTTCAGCAGCGTCGAGCCAAGCTGCTCTATGGCAGGCCGCACGGCGCTGAACGCGCCGACTGCGCCAGATGCAAATGACGCGATGGCGGGCAGCATCTGCGATGCGAAGTACGTCACGAACGGCGACACCGCCGAGATGATCGTCGTCACGGCTCCGCCAATAGTCGAGACGATGGTGTCCCAGATGCCCGGTATCTGCTCGCCAAGCTTCCCGAAAGCGGACTTGCACGTGCCTACGACGGATGCCGCAGCGTCGGCGATCGCTTGGAACGCCCCCGTTATCTGGGAAGCGTCGACTGTCGGCAGCTGTATGCCAAGCTCAGCCAAGGCTCCTACGGCGATGTTCCAAGCAGTCGCGAGCGCTTCCGAGAGCACTGGGCCAAGGACTGGGCCAAGGCCAGACAGCACAACCGGGAACGCCTCGACGATTCCCTTGCCGATCTGCGCAACCCTCGGAGCCACGTTCGTAGCTACCGCGCCGATCGACTCAAGCAGCTGCTGCGTGAGCTGCGAGAAGTCGACGTCGTCGCGCCCGAGTCCGGTGATGAAGTTCTCCCACGCGGCCTTCGCCATGCCGATGGAGCCGCTAATCGTGGTAGCGGCCTCCTTGGCGGTGGTGCCGGTGATGCCCATGTTCTCCTGCACGGTATGGATGGCCTCGACCACATCGGCATAGCTGTCGATCGTGAGGTCGGCGTTCTTGCCCTGCTCCTGGCGCAGCTTGTTGGCATCGGCGATAAGGCGCTTCATCTCAGCCTGCGTGCCGCCGTAGCCGAGCTTCAAGTTGTCCAACATCGTGTAGTTCTGCTTCGCAAAGCCTTGGTAGGCGTTCTGCACGTCTGTCATGTCGGAACCCATCTTGTTCACGTTGTCCGACATGTCGCCCATGGCCATGTTCGCGTAGTCAGCCGCCTTGGCGACATCGCCGCTGCACGACGAGACGAGCGAGGCCGCGAAGCTCGTGGCCTGCGTCATGTACTGGTTGGCGGACATTCCGCATGTCTTGTATGCCTCTGCGGCATAACCTTGCAGTGTCTGCGACGCGGAGCCGAACAGGGTGTCGACGCCGCCAACCAGCTGCTCGTAGTCTGCATATGCGGAAAGGGCCGCGCCGCCAATCGCGGTCACGGCCCCTGTGAGCGCTGTGAACCCGGCCACCGCCGCAGTGGCGACGCCCCTGGCTACGGTTCCAAGCCCTGTCAGGATGCCCGAGGACTTCTTGGCCCCGCCGTCGATGCCGACGGTCATGGAGTCGCCGAAGGCCTTGCCTGCGGCGTTGCCCTGGCTGCCGAACTCCTTGCCGATTTTGCTCGCGAAGCCGTACATCGACGGCATCAAGGACACATAGGCCGACCCGACACTAGTCGCCATCTTCCCCTCCTATCCCCAGGATCTTGTCTATCTCTTCCTTGGCTTCCAGCGCGTTCGCGCGGTGACGCTCAAGCTCTGCGAGCTGCGCCGGCGTCTTGATTGGCTCGGGAGGCTCCGTGCTCCTGTCCTTCTTGTCGGCCATGCCCCAGGCGATGCACCGAAGCTGGTGCTCGATACGCCAGAGCATGTAGTCGGTCGTGCTCCACCTGAGTTGCGGGTACTGCGCCTTGGCGAGGCGCGAGTTGTCGGGGAGGTGCTGCCAGAGGAGCGCCATCCGATCGAGGTCTTCGGGCGCTCCATCCAATGGCAGGGCTATGCCGTAGAACTGCTGGAAGTCTGCTATCGCTTCGCCGCGCCTGTTCTCGAGGTCGCTGGCGAAGCCTATTAGTTTTTTGTCTTTGCCGCCTCGAAGGCCGCGTCGCACAGGCGGCGCATGTCGTATGACGTTCCGCCGAGGGCTTCGATATACTCCTCGTCTCGACCCATGAAGATGCGCTCCATGGCGTCCATCATCCCCGCCGGGTCGGTTTCGCTTCGGGCGAATTGCTTCACGGTTTTGTAGGACTTCAGCTCGTCGAGGTCTGCGGCGAACTCGCCGTCAACGCCGTCGACGGTAAAGGTGATCTCGGTCATTCTCTTTCCCCCTAGGCGTTGTTGGTCTCGGTTGACTCGATGTAGTCGTAGCAGGTGTTGCCGTTGCTATCGACCAGGTATTTGAACGTGATCTGGCGCCCGGCAATCTCGCTCACGGCGAGCTTGATATCGTCGAGCTCAGAGGACTTGGCGGCTGGCACGACCTTGCGCCAGCGGCGACCGTTCTTGAGCACGAGTTCGAGCACGATCGACCACGCCTCGTCCTTGTTGCCGTTGTGCTCTACGGTGATAACGCCGTCGAGGTCGGTCACGTTGTCGGCGCCGTACATGACCTTGAGGGTCTGTGCCTTGATCTCTGCGAGCGTGAGCTTCGCGGACTCCACGCGCGAGGTCGTGGCGGAGTCCATGAGGTCGCCGTTCATGTCCTTCAGCTCGTTGGCGTCGGTCTCCTCGGACTCGGTGTATCCATCCTCGGAGATGAAGCCGAGGTTGAGGAAGGCTTCGGCGAGATTGGTCTTGATGTCGGTGGGGAGGGTGGTGCCTGTCGGGGCCACGAAGATATATCCGCCCTTCACGCCCTTGGTGGACGAGACGTTCTTGGTCTCGTTTTTCTTGAAAAGTGCCATGTCGGCTCCTATTCGCAAATGGTTACGTTTACGTTGGTCTGGTATCGGCGCTGGCGGCTGTCCGGGTCGTCCCAGCGGTACGTGTCTCCGCACGTGGCCTCGAACACGCACTCCTCGTCCATGAGACTCGACACTGCGTGCTCCACGGCTTCGGCGATCTCTGCGGCGCGTCTGCGGGTCTTCGCCCATGACTGCGCCACGAGCTGCACACGGTTGATGCAGCCGCTGCGGCTAGATCCGGTCTGCGACACCGATATGAACTCGCTGGGCCTGTCGGCTGGTACGTCGAGCACGGCCTTGATGCCGGTCTCGTCCATGAGCCGCTGCGCCACCATGCGCTCCACGTCCATCACTCACCGCCTCCGAACATGGATCTGAGGCGGTTGTGCTTGCGCTCGCTCGCATGGGCGTGCGGAGTCGCCGTGGTAACCACGAAGCCGTTTGCGAGCTTGCCCTTGAACTTGCGGACTATGTAGCCGGCACCCTCGCCGGGGTGCCGGGAGAAGGACGAGTTGCACGATGCCGCTGCGGCGTCTGCCTTCTTCTTAAGAAGCGTTTGCACCGCGTCTGAGTTCATAACCTCGGCATAGCCGCCGCGCTTCCAGCCCTTCCACTCGAACTTCACCTTGCACTTAGCCATCGGTGCGCCCCACTTCCACGGTGAGGTTCCAATCGCCTGGGGTGTTTTCCAGGTCGTAGCGCTGCGGGTCGCCTATGACGCGGTACTCGGTGCCTCGAACGTTCACGCGGCACCCCTTGAGCGATGCGGTGAAGCTCTTGGGGAAACACAGCGTGTAGGCGACCTCAGTGCCATCGGGGCGCGATGCGTCGAGTTCCGACGTGGCCCCCGGGCACACGATCACGCCCTCTATAGCGGTGTTCACGCTGCCGCGCTCGATAGGCTCGCCGAGCGAATCGAAGTCGACCACTGGTGTTGTGACCGTCACCGATTCGGTGTTTATGAGTCCCATTCGGCATCACTCCCAACCGGTTGGAGCGCCCCGATGCGCTGGTCGAGCAGCCCGAGGCGCTTCAGCTCCGTCTTTCCCAGGTACATTTCGCCGAGGGCAGACCCGTACGACACGCTGGCCGTGTAGCCGCCTGCGCCCTGGCTGTACTGCATGGCACCCGCCAGAGCTGCTGGTGCAGACAAGACCCTGTTGACCACGAGGCAGCACACCGCTGCGGCAGATCGGTCGAAGGCGGCTACCTTGCCGCGCTCGTAGTCGCCCACGTTTGATTCGTAGGCGCTCATGAGCAGGTCTGACGCGTCTGAGAGCAGGGTCGCGGCGCGTGCCTCGTCGGTCGGGTCGCCGTACCTCGCCCTGTAGTCTTCGATGGTCGCTAGCGGCTCCATGCGCCTACTCCTCGCTGGCAGGCTCTTCGGCCTTGCCGGAGTCAACCGGCTTCGCGGCATTCTCGCCGGCCTTCTGCTCGGACGCCTCGGAGGTCGCGGCCATCACGCCAGCGTCGACGAGGCACTTGACCACCTTGGCGATGGTCGGGTTCGCACCAGGGTTTGCGGCCTGTTTGGAGATGCCGACAGGCTCGCCGTCGGCGGTCACGAAGCAGACGTGCTGCGGGAGGATCGGGGATGCCTTGGATGCGTCCTCGACGATGAACTTCTGCACAAGGTTCGCCATGGTTACCGCCCCCTAGGCCGTCTTCAGGATGGCGAAGGCCTTGGGGTCGAGAACCGCGTAGGCAAGGACCGCCTCGGTGCGGTACGCGACCTGGTTGTATCCCTTCAGGTCCTGACCGGTGTTGTCGGGGTCGCCGTACTCGATGATCTCGGAGGTCATGTCGCGCACCATGCCCCACTTGATGGTGGAGAAGTCGCCCATGATGCCCGCCACCTTCGGGTCGGTCTTGCAGCGGCGACCGTTGACGGTGCCGGAGGTCGCGGCGGGGATGCCGTCGATGTTGCCGACGTTGAGGGACAGCGGGATCTCCGGGTAGAGGCGCTGGCCGGTGGCGGGAATGCGCAGCTTGCGGAGGTCTGCGGCGAACTTGCGGGAGAGCGCGAAACCGTTGATGTCGTAGTCGATAAGCGCGTCGGCCAGCGCGTCGATGTCGTCGACTGCGGATGCCGAGGCGGTTACGGCGTTGGCCCATGCGGTGAGCGCGGTGTAGCCATCGAGCGCGGTGCCCGTCTTGGGGGACACGGCGTGGTAGACCACGTAGTCGAGCGCTCGGCCAATCGCGGCGGTCTGGTCGGCGATGATGTTGGTCACGATCTCAAGCTGGTTGTCCTCGTCGGCCCAGCGCAGCTCGTCGGAGACGCGTGTGGTCGTGACTACCTTCACGCGCTTTGCGACGATCGGCGTGGTGGAGACCTCGGAACCGCTCTTCTTCGCGCCCTCCGCAACTACCTCGGCCTCGGTTGTCGGGTTGAACACGATGTATGTGGTGTCGGAGAACGTCTGCGGGGTGCTGGGGGACAGCGCCGCGATGGTGGAGGTGTCCTTTGCCTTGTTGATGATGGAGGTCACTACCTTGTGCGGGAGCTTGACCTTGCTGGTGTCGTTAGCCATTTCGGCTCCTTACTTGTCTCTAGTTGTTACCGAGGAGCTGGCGCGTGAAGTCGCGCAGCTCAGATTTGTCGCCGTCGCCCGGCTTCGGGAAGCTTCCTGGCTTCTCGACCTTGGGCGCGGGCGGCTTTTTGAACGCGGCGAGCATGTCGTCTGCCCACTTGGACATGCTTTCCTCGTCGTCGCCGACGATCAGGCTCGCCGGCACGCCCTTCTCCTGCGCGACCTTGGCCGCGATCTTCGACCGCTTCTCTTCCTTCTCCTTGTCGTCGAGCCTCTTCTTGAGGTCGGCGATCTGGTCTTCGGCGGTCTTGTTCGCGTTGTTGGCCTCCTCAAGCGCCGCTGCTGCGGTTCTGTTGGCCTTCGCCTTCTTCTCCCACTCGCGCGAGTGCTTCTTCTCGGCCTCGTACAGCGCCTTGTAGTCGACGGGCGGCTCCTGGTTGGCGCCATCTCCGCCTTCTGCTCCCGGCACTTGCGTGGGTTCGTTTGCTTCTGCCATGTCGCGTCCTTTCCCGTGCCGTGCGGCACGCCTGAGCTGCCGTGCGGCTGCTCAACGGTCATCAGTTGGGCCGTGCGGCCCGTCCGCGACAGTTTCTTATGAGCGTGAGATTCGGCATGGAAAAGGCCACCCGTAGGTGGCCCTTGCTGTTTTTTGCGGTTATAATCTGGTTAGCCAGCGGGTTGTTTGACTCACCTATAGAGACATGCAGCCGCTGGCTATTTCTTTATTCGCAGGAGTTTCCCATCGTGCCCGAGCATCCTGACCTCGCTGATGTGATAGCGGGCCATGTACTTGCTGATCCACTTTATCGCCTGCTCGTCCGTCACCTTTTCGTTCTCGCTCACGTCGACGACGGTGAGCTTCACGCCATTCTTGCCGGGTATTGACTTGATGTGAGACTTGAACGTGTTCTCAGACCCAGCTCCGTAGATCGTCTTGATTTCGATACCCGTTGATAAATCCGCTCGGCTAATCGTTGTCTTCCCATCGGAGTTCGGTGCTGTCAGATGCGATTCGTCTTCCCAGAACTCCGCCTTATAGCCAAGCGCGTTCAACTTCTCGGCGGTAATTCTTTCGCCGGGGTCTTTCTTCCAGCGCTTTAGCTTCTCGCCTTTCACGGCGGAGTCCGTAAACTCGATGCCGGAATGTTCTCCCGATGCGTACCACTTCGGATCGCGCAGTTCGATCTCCTCGACCATGCGCTTGTTCACGTACTTGTCGAAAGCCTTGCCGGCCTTGTTTCCGTGGGCCTTGATGTACGCCTCTCGCTCCGCGTCGGGCATGGCGTCCCATTCCGCCCACAGCCCGTTGCGACCGCCCAATGTGTCAAGGCACTCGTTGAACCTGTCGTACATGCCGTCGGGGTCGTAGCCCTTGACCTTTGATCCCTTGCCGAAGCTCGGCACGACGCGGCAGTCGCACTTTGGGTGCGAGTGGCTTGCGGCCTCCTTTGTCTTGTAGTTGAAGCCGAACGAGGAGAGCATGAGGCAGAAACCGCACGTCTCGCCAGACGGCACGCGTGCGTACCTCGGTTTCGCCGGGTCTTTGGAGACGTTGTGCGCCACGCACATGTTCGCGGCCTTGCGGATCTCTGCATCGAGGCGGCGAACGCACGCGGCCACGACCATGTCGGTGGCTCCCTGCTTCACCACGCTTACCATGAACGCCTTCACCGAGCCGTACGTCGCCTGGGGGTCGCGCAGCGACTCGGCGACGGCGGCGTACTTCCCGGGCGCGTCCTGCGCCTTGCGCACGGCGTCATAGAACTCGGCGGCGCGGCCAGCCGCAACGGTGTCGGCGTAGTAGCCGCAAGCCGTCTCGATCACCTCGTAGGCCGCCTCTCGCAGCGCCGCTATGTCGCCGTTCCCGCTCGCCTCCCAGTCGGCCACCAAGCGGGTGAGCGCGTCGCCGGCTTGGCGCTGCGCCATTCCAGATAGCGCGTTGATCTCGTCCGTAAGCTCGTTAAGCAGGCTGCGAGGTATCTCCGCCATCCTCGCCCTCCTTCGGCTCGAACAGCGAGGCCACGGCAGCGCTCGCCTGTGCCTTCTTGTTGTCGCTGTTGATGCGCTGGATCTGCTCGTCTGTGTAGTCGAGCATTTCGAGCATCACGTCGGAGTTGGCGAGCTTCGGCAGACCCTGCACCTGCTTCAACGCGGCGTCGGACAGGCTCACGATTGACGGGTAGGCCGGGGACATGAAGCGCGGGTTGAGGTTGTAGCCGGCATCGCGCTCGGTCTCGTAATCCGTGCCGTTCGCCACAGCGAGCGCCATGTAGGCCACGTTGCGCAAAGCGTTGCCATTCTCGCGGTTGAGGTTCTTCGCATCGATCACGAGCGGTTCGAGCGATGCAGCGATGGCATCCGAAGAGGATGGGTTGTCGTTGCTCACGCCGAAGAAAGACACCGGAACATTGGTGACCGCCGACATTTGGCATGCTAGCTGGCGCAGGTACTCGGTGAGCGGCGCCATCTGCAACTGGGCCGACTGCCACACGGTCGGCGAGTCTCCGTCAGGGTCTTTGGTGATCTCGTTGACAGCCCCCATCGACGCGTCGTACTTGTTCTGCCCGTTGATCATCTTCTTGTATGTGCCGAGCAGCCAGGTCTGCGGCAGCGTCGCGGCCTCAGACGCCACCTCCATGCGGGCGCGTTGGCGTATGGCGTCGTCTGTGATGCTCATGACCGAACGGCTGATGCGCGAGGAGCCGAACGGTCGCTCAAGCGTGGCATCGTAGGGCATAGGATCCATGAGACAGCGACCCATGCCATGCTCCATGTAGTCGGCCACCCAGTGGCCGCTGCCGCGCGTAAGCACCACCAGCGCGTCTTCTGTGAGCAGGTGCACGACGGTCGGCACGCGCTCGGTGTCACCTGGCATCTTCTTCGACTCGGCCACAACGAGACCGGCCTTGATGCGCTTCTGCGCGTCATCCCAGATTGCCGCCGCTGCGGTTGCCGGGTACGCGGAGATGATTGGCTTGCCGCCTCCGTCCGTGACAGTCCAGAAGCCGCAGCAGTGCTTCAGCTCACCGATAAGGTTCTTGCGGTAGAGAGCTTCGAGCTGGTTGTCGGCACATATGTCGCGCAGCCGCATGGTAACGGCATCGTCGTCGGCAGTGAAGCCGTTGAACACCGAGCGGTCTGCCAAGGCGTGCACCGCCTTCTTGGGCCAGTCAACGCGCGGGTTGATCTTCTTTGCGAGGGCTTTCGGCATGGCGATGCCTAGGTCTTTGACGCCGACGTGTCCGAGGTAGTAGTCCTCCCGCAACATGTTGCGGGATCGGTGGGTGCGCCACGTGTCCATAAGCTCGCGCACGAGCGCCTTGTCCTCGTGTCGCAGGCCTTCCGCCGCCGCGACCTGTCCGGCCAGTTCCATGTTCACTGCTGCCATCAGAAGCTTGCCTCCTGTTTACGTCTCGGGTCTCTCTTGGTTGTCCTCGCCGCCCATAGGGCCAGCGATGCGCTCTCGATCGGCGCTGACGAAGAGTCGGGGCCGTCGCCGAAGCCCCAGCCGTCGCGCCCGATGTCGCGCTTGATCGACTTCGTTGCGGAATCGTCCAACGCGGGCGATTCGATGTGGCTCGTCGTCCCGGCGTTGACCTCGTCGGCCAGCATCGTCGCAGCGGCCTGCACGATCGCGGTGCTGCCCATGACGATCGCCGACTTCGGCATCCTGCCGTCCAGAAGCCGCTGCTTCAGCGCGTCCGCTCCGCTCTTTCCGTCGATGCAGACGCACGCGATCTCCTCGCGGTTGCGCAGCAGCATGTCGGATATGCCGACAGTGCCGCCCTCAGCGCCCATGAGGTCGTAAAGCTCGACGTAGGAGCCGGCACCGCGCTCTGCCTTCGCCCAGGACACGGCAACGCGCGACCCGTCGGGCGAGAACTTCACGCCGAACGCGAGCTTGCCTTCCTGCATCGGCCCCGCCGCCTCGCACGCCTTCCACTTGGCGCTCGAAAGCGCGTATGAGTCGGCTCCTCCGATTGGGCTCCACCAGCCAAGGCGCTCACGCGCGAAGACGTCGGGCTGCATCTGCTCGGACTCGCCGCGTACGGCCTCTATGTCGAGGATTGTGCCGAGAGACGGGTTGTACTCGAACCATCGCGACTCGTCGTGCACGTCGCCGATCTCTGTGGCGCCCCACTCGATCCATCCCATCTCAGACCTGCCGTTGTGAACGTCCTCGTGGAGGTCGCGGAACACCGTGCCAACGTTGTCGGGGTCTGGCGGCGTGCCCAGGTAGATTGTCTGCGGGTTGTGCTTCGACCCTGCCGAGATGGCGGGCAGAGAAGCCGCCTGCTGCTTGGCCGTAAGCTCCTGCGCTTCGTCGTAAATGAGCACGTCGTAGGTCTTGCCTCGCGCCAGCGAGTCGGTGCGCGTGGTGAAGCGGATAAGGCCGCCGTTCTTGAGCTTGATGGCCTGCTGGCCGTTGGTCTTGCGCACGGCGAGCAGCAGGGCGTTAAGCTCAGGCTCGTCCTCGTCCTCGAATGGCCTTGAAAGCTCCTGGAACATCTGGTCTGAGGTGTCGCCGTGCTGGCATGTGTACAGAATCTTCTCGCCGTTGAGGGCGCCGTGGAAGCAGCGGGCGCGAACGTCCCAGCTCTTGCCGTTCTGTCGCGGGATGGATATGCCGATCGAGCGCAGCAGGTACTTGTCGCGTCCATCGCGGGCGAGCATGGCGTCGAGCAGGTGCGGCTGCCACGGCAGCGGGTCACCGAAGTACGCGGATGCCAGTTCTGCCGCCATGGGGCCGTCCCCGTCGAGCCTTTCTGGGATGTTCGCCTCGTATGTCGGGGTCTGCCTCGCCTGTATCACGCGCCTGCCGCCTTGGCACGCGTCTCGCGGTCGTCGAACATGAGCGTGAGCAGCTTGCCGTGGGCGCTCGCGGGTCGCGCCTGCTGCACCGTGACGTTGCGGGCCGACTTGGACAGGCCGAGCTGGTCTGACAGCGCTCTGATCTCGGTGCTGGCCTCCTTCAGCACGGTCAGCGCCGGATTCTTGCGCATCATCTTGAGCCGCTTGCCGCCCTTGCCTCTGATCGGCTTGTATGCGGTGGCGTCGAGTATTTCGATCTCGTTGCCCCCGATGGCCATGGTCTCGCGTGCCTGGTTCGCCACGGCGTGCCAGTAGCAGAGCAGCGCCAGCGTCGGCGCATCCTCCTGCGCGAACGTGCGCCTCGCGGTCAGCTGCTCCCAGATGGCGGCTTGCACGGGGTCGCTAGCCACTTCCTGCGGCATCTCGATGTTCTCGGCCATGATTCCCTCCTTCTTCGCGGGGAATCGTAATGGCGGCGTGAGATAGCGAAATCGTTCGGAACGGGCGGGGGGGAAATCGGCCCTAGGCGGCCGGAGTGGCCTTCCGACCCGGGGGAGGGGCGACCGCCCCGCCTCTTTTCGGCGGCTTCGGCGCTTGGGGCCAAAAGAAAGGGCGCGACCGCCGAAACGACCGCGCCCCTATTGGTGCATTGCTATGTTTTCCCTCAGAACAGCCGTGTGCGGCGTATCTGGTACTGCTTGGCGTCGCCCGGCATCCTGTTGCCGCGCCGCTGGTTGCAAATCCTGTGGGCTGCATCCACGTTGGAGTAGTCCAGCGGGCTGCCTCCCCTCGACACGGGCAGCAGCTCGTCCACCTCGAAGCTCCACGGGTCGCCGCTCGGCAGGCTGTAGTCTATCGGCTGGCCGCATATGTGGCACGGCCTTCCCTCTGCCCTCAGCCTCGCTCTCAGCTTGCGCCTTGCGTTGCCGTTGCGGTTGCGCGGGTTGCCGCTCATGCCAGCATCGCCGCTATCCCGCCGATACACCACACGATGCCGTAGCACACGAGCAGCACCAGGAAGAGCATCACGAGCATGGACACGACAACACCGGCTGCATCCATTAACTTCTTGTATCCCATGTCATCCTCCAATGATCATGCGGGCCAGCGATACCGCCGCCCACAGCGTCAATCCGTCTATTAGCAGGGATGCCGCTATTATGAGCAGGCATCCCCGGTTGCATCCCGGGCGGCTCATTCGTCCCACCTTATCGTTCCGTCGTCGTATTCGGCATGCAGCCACGCCGCGTACTCCTCGAAGGACGCGAACTCGCCGACGCGGCGCGAGTGCTTCGCGCACCTCGTGTGCGGGTCGACCTCGTCCACGACTATGAGCAGCGGCCACGTCATCATGCGCACACCCATGCGCATGGCGGCCTCGGGCGAACCGAAGTAGCGTTCCCAGTTTGTCAATCTGCCACCTCCTACCCGCAGGCGAGCAGGGCCAGAACCACCAGCCCCGCCGCCAGCATGCGGATCACATAGAACTCAAGGGCCAGCACCGCCAGCAGCAGCGCCACGGCCAAGGCGGCTAGGGCTTGAAGTGCTCGCAAGCGATCTCATCCCCGTCCTTCAGATGGTCGAGCGCCCAGTCGACGGCCTTGTTGGCCGCGTCGGCCATGCTCTTGCCCGCAAGCTCCTCGTTGGCTATAGCCGCCTCAAGCTCAAGGCCGCACACGCCGTCGTCGCCGTCGGTTGGCTTGAACCACCTGCACTCGCAGCATGGCTCCGGCTCCTCCTGGTTCCACGGCGCGTTCGGGTCTCCCTCGAAGCAGCCGGGCGGAAGGTTCCACCCGCTGGGTGGTTCGTAGACGACCATGCTCATCGGGCACCGCCCGTGCACGGGATGTCGTGGCCGATGATCTCAAGGTCGTATGCCACGGCTGCGGCGCGCTCAACCCTGCAACCCCTGGCGTTCTCCCATCCCTCGCAGAGGAACACGGCGTCGCAGCAGGCCATCTTCGCGAGGCTCTGGCTTAGGTAGTACAGCGGCTCGTTCACGACCTTGTGCGGCACCGCGAGGCCGTCCTTGAAGTACGTGTCCACGACCTCGTATCCGCGCCGCTCAAGCTCTGCGACCGCCTTCGTGCGGGCCTCAAGTATCTGCTCCTCGCCAAGCCCGTTCATTGGCTGGACGATCATCGCCTTCTTCATTTAGGTTCCTCTCAGTCGCCGTCCCATACGCCGTCGGGGCGCATCCTCGCCATGGCGAGCAGCTGCAACAGCGCCCGCTTGGCGTTGCCCTCGGTGGCCTCCCAGTAGTCATCGGAAACGTCGTTGCCGAGCCTCAAGGCCGCTGCCTGTAACATCGGGATCGACTCGGCCCCTGTCTTCCCGTAGATCTCGCGGATTCCGCGCTCTCCCATGCAGCGGTAGTGCTTCCCGTAGTTGTAGGTCACGTTCAGCCAAAGCTCGGTCGTGCCTCCCAGGGCGTATGTTCCGCCCGCCATGAGATGCGAAGGCTCGACCTCCAACGTCTCGTGCGTCACGGGGTCGCACAGCCTTATGTCGTAGCTCACGAGGCCCCATCTCCCTTCGCTTTCCTGCGGCGAACTTGGTCGTAGTCGATTTCGTCGCGGCACTTTTCGCAGACCTCGCCGGCTCGCTTTTTGTTGTCCTTCCAAAACTCGCGCGGGTAGCTCACGAAAAACGGGTTGCGGTGCGTTTTGCCGCATCTCGCGCACATCCATTCATACGGGTCGTAGCTCATGCGATCTCGCCCGCCTCTGCCATGGCGATCCTCTCGCCAATCCATCGCATCACGGGAACGGCCATGCTGTTGCCGATCGCCTTGTAGCGTGGCCCGTCCGGGCACTCGTCGGCCGGCTTGCCGCGATAGGGAATCTTTGTCCAATCGCTGGGAAAGCCTTGCAGCCGCTCGCACTCGCGCGGCGTGAGCCTTCGCACAACCATGTCTCCTCCTTCCTCGCTGAAAAGCGTCTGAGTGTTGCTGGTGGAGAGGGTGAGCGACACTTCGTCGCTCACCAGCGCGCCCTTGCCGCCGCCCGCGCATCCGCAGCGGACGAGCAGCGTGCAGGCGCTCACAGGCACACCGACGGCGCGTCGCCGCCAACCTTGAGCGTGCCCACCATGTCGTATCCGATCGCCGTGTTGGCGTTGAGGTCGGCCATCGTTATCGGCTCGTCGATGGGGTACACGGCGGGGTTGTGCCAATCGGCGGTGAGCGTGGGGGACTGCTCCGGTTCCGCGCCTACTCCTCCCGCGCCTGCTCCCTGGTGGTACTTGAAGCCTGCGCTACGAGGGCTTCTTCCAGCCTCTTCGGCAAGGCTCGCCCTCTTTTCCGCGCTCGATTCAAGATCCCCTCGCATGCTCTCCGGCTCAATGAGTACGCCGACGGGGGGGGGCAGGCTCCAAGATGTCCGACAAGAAAGAGACGGCGGGTGCCGTCGCGGTAGAGCTTACGGCGGCCCTCCTTGCGGATGGCCTGCTCGACCTTCGAGGCATCGCGCTCGCCGCGCTCCATAAGCTTGCCGCGCAGCTCCTCTGCCTCGTCCTGCGCCTGCTCAAGCTTGCCGCGCAGCCAATCGCACTCAGCCCGCGCCTGCTCCAACTGATCGAGCACGTACTGCTCGCATGTCTTGATCTCCATGGGTCATATCCCTTCTCGTATCATCTCGTTGCCGTCACGGTCTGTGATCAGCCAATATCCGTATTCGTAGAGGCCAGGGCTGTGCGGCTCGTAGACCTGCAACAGCTGGCCCGTCCACCAGGCCTCCTCGTAGACCGGATGCCGCCAGCGCCACTCGGCCTTGAGCCGCGCCCCGCCGTGGAACTTGTCGTGGCACCCGGTGGTGCCGCTGCCGCAGAGGCAGAACAGCGGGCTTCGCAAGTCCCATGCGCCGCACGGCGTGACCAGGCGGAACGTCTCGCCCCAAGACCGGTGCGCCACGTGGTGCACGCTTCCGGCACGCCTGCCGCAGACGCAGCATCGGGGCGAAAGCGCCTCGTAGGCCTTTCCGTGGGTGTAGTGCGCCCCCAGGTGAGGCTTGCCGTAAAGCTCGGCTCGCTCCTTGGGGTAGCCGCGAAGCACCCCCGCATCGAGGATCATTGCAGTCTCCCGTCCGGGCCATCGAAGTGCTCGACCCTCGCGCCGCCCCTCAGCCGCGACACTATTGCCTTCGCGGTGTCGGGGTCTCCCTGCTCGGCAAGCCTGCGCACGAGGTCGCTCGGCTTGTACTGCGTGGTCACCAGCGTGGGAAGCATCGCCGAGTAGCGCTGGTCGATCAGGCTGAACAGGCTGTCGAGCACGAAGCTCGTCGGCCTGCGCTTGCCCAGGTCGTCCACGATCAGGTAGCGCACCTCGGCGTAGCGCTTGAGCGGGTCGCCGCCGTCGTGGAAGCTGCGCTGAATCTCGTCGAGGATGCGGTACATCGGCGCCATGAGCACCGACCGCTTGCCGCCAGCCAGGCGCTTCGCCACGGCCGCTGCGCAGGTTGTCTTGTGCGTTCCCACGTCGCCCCAGAGGTACACCCACTGGCCGCGCTTCATGCACTCGGTGATTTCGGCGGCCAACGGGTGGTCGAGGCTCACGTAGCGATCGGGCACGCCCGCCCGCTTCCAGTCGTGCATGGCCTTGTCGAGCTCGGCCTTGCGAGCCGCATCGGCCTCGGCCTGGCGCTCCTTCTCGCGCTCGGCCTCGGCGCCCGCGCAGCCGCACTGCTCGTAGCCGCAGAACAGCGTCCGCCCAGCGAGCCGCGTGGTGCGGGCCTTGAGGGTCGCGCCGCAGTGCGGGCACTCAGTCGTAGGCCGAAAATCCATCGTCTGGCACCTCCTTTGCCATGCCGTTTTTTGGCTTCGAGGTGCGCAGCCAGTTGCGCGCCGTTGCCTTCCAGTCCTTCATGTGCGATCGCCCGACCATCCAGCCTTTCTGGGCGTAGAAGTCGACGAAGCGCTCGGGGTCGAAGTCGAGGGCGGTGAGGTCGAGGCCCTTGTCTGCAGCGAACTGCTGGGCGTATTCGGCGACCTCGGCGGGAGAGGGGGCGCGGAAACGCGCCGCTTTCCCTCTCTCCTTAATCCCTTTTCCTGACTCCTCTTCCTCTTCCTCTTCGCTTGCCCGCTTGCTTTCGGGTTTGCTTGCATCGTTGCTTGCCGCTTTGCTCTGCGTTTTGCTTCCGCTTTTGCTTGGCGGTTTGCTTCCCGTTTCGCTTGCCCGTTTGCTTTCGGGTTTGCTTGCCGCCTTGCCGCCCGATCCTCCCGCCACGATGCGCTTGCGCGAGGTCTCCATGACGGGCTGCACGGCGAACAGCACGGCCTCTTGGGCGTCCGTCCGAGGCTCGGGCTGCTCGCCAGTTCGCAGGTACCGGACGATCATGCCGATAAGCTCGTCGCCCTCCCTGCGGTTGCGCAGCCTAAGCGGCCCGTCTATGAGCGAGTCCAGTACCTGCATGCCGCCGTCGCCCCTAAAACGGGATGTCGCCGTCGTACAGGCTTTCCTGGGCGGGCGGCATGGGCGCTTGCTGGGGTGCCGCCTGCGGGGCGGGCTGCGGCGCGTACTGGGCGGGCGCCTGCTGGTAGCCCTGCGGTGCCGCCGGGGCCTGCTGGTAGGCCTGCTGCGCGTTCCACTGCTGGGGTGCCGCCTGCGGGGCGGGCTGCGGCGCGTACTGCTGCTGGTAGCCCTGCGGCGCTTGCTGGCCCTGCTTCTGGCTCATGAGCTCGATCTCGTCCACGATCACCTCAAGCTTGGATCGGCGCTGGCCGTCCTTGTCCCAGCTCGAATAGCGCAGCTTTCCTTCGATGGCCACCTTCATGCCCTTGTGCAGGATGCGGCCCATGCTCTCGGCGCGGTTGCCGAACATCGTGCAGTCCACGAAGTTCGGGTAGTCCTCCCACTCGCCGGTTTGCTGGTTGCGGCGGCGGTCGTTCACCGCCACGCCGAAGCCCAGCACCTGCATTCCGCCCTGGGTAGCCCGCAGCTCGGGGTCGCGGGTCAAGTTTCCGCTGATGTTCACTCGGTTGATCGACATTTAGTAACTCCCTTCGCCCGTCCCGTTCGACCAGGTGCGCTTTATGTCCTCGTCGACGGTTCGGATCTTGAGCTTGTACACGTTTATCGCCTCTTGGCTCGCCTTGTAGAGCGCTTCGGAGCAGTCCCTGCGCTGCTTCAACTCGGCTATGTCCTCCCGGCCTCGGCAGAGGTCGCTTATCACCGTCACTGGCGTTCCCTTGGATCTCTCCTCAAGGATCGCGACGCGCAGCGCCTTGCGGTACTCGGCCTCGTTCTCGGCGTACTGGCTTCCGCTGTTGCGCAGCGCCTGAAGCTCGTCCATGAGCCTGTCGAAGAGCTGCATGCGCTCGGCGTAGAGGTCTTGCATGGCCTACACGACCTGCCATGCGGGAGACGGGCAGCACCCGGGGTTCGCCTTGAACTGCTCGTACTGCTGGCGGCTCTCGAAGACGTAGGAGGTGCCGCAGCTCTTGCACTTGGCGATGAACTGGCCGAACTCTGGCGGCTCCTTCTCGGCGGACTTCTCGGTTCCCATGAGCGTGTCGGGGTCTGAGGTACCGTCGATGTCGAACGCTCCGCAGAGCGCGTACTTTCTGGCATAGCTGGATGCGCTGCCCGTGACCTGCGCCTCGTTCATTCCCTTCTGGCTCAAAGGCTCGCGGGCGTAGGCCGTCACGTCCATGGGATCGCCGTGGCCGTCCTCGAAGAACAGGCGGCACGTGGCCTCGACGTAGTAGCGCTCGCCGATCTGCACGATGCTGTCGTTGAGCGTGAAGGCTATGCCCGCCTTCTTGCACGGCTCCTTGAGCGCCGCCACGATGTCCTCCATCGAGCGGTAGTAGAAGTTGCCGTGGGCGTTGTAGCGTGCCTTAGGCACCACCACGGATCGCTGCACCTGGGCCACGGCCTCGGCCAGCGTCATGTGCTTGTCTTCCGCCATCGTCTACTCCATCCTCGCCGCCACCTGGGCTGGCGTGCCCCGGCGGATGCTTCCGGTGATTCCCTGCGCCTTGAGTACGGATGCGAGCGCCTGCATCTGCGATCGCGTGGCGCTCGGCACCTCGACCGTCCACGCCTCCAAAGGCTCCGCTACCGGTGCTGGCATGGGCGCCGGCATGGGGGCGGGCATTGGCGCTGGCGCGGGCATCGGCTCAGGCTCGGGGATCTCGACCGGCTCAGGCTCTGGTTCCGGCATCGGTTCCGGTTCGGGTTCTGGCGCCATGGCCGCCTTCAACTCGGCGATGCGCTGGTCCTCCTCGTCGGCCAAACGCGCTGCGGTCAAGGCGGCTCCGAGGTCGAGCGTGCGGAAGAACTCGCGCTCCGCGTCGGCGTAGTGCGGCATCGCCTCCTGCTGGGCCTTGAGCGTTTCCCAGTCTCGGGCCACGTCGGACACCTTTGCCTCAAGCGCCTGCTGCGCCTTGATCTCGCCGAAGGTCTTGTTGAGCCACTGCGGCTCATGCAGGCGCTCGTAGGGGACGACCGGCGCGAGCAGCCCCGCGAACTCCTCGTAGTGCTGCTGTAGGCGTGAGTAGAGCGCGTCCTTGCGCGTCTGCTCGGCCTCGTCGAGCTGCGCCTTGATGGCGTCGGTTGACTCGTCGATGATGGCCGTGATCTGCTTGCAGCGCCTCTCGAATGCGTCGAGCGGCTTGTTGTACTCGCGCTTCACGGCCTTGCGGCGCTCGTCGATCTCCTTCTTGATGCCGTTGAGGTAGCTGCGGTCGTGCTTGGCCTCCTTGATGGCCTGGGCGCTCGTGAGGTCGTAGGTGGCGCCCTCGTAGTCGGCGACGACCTTCTTCACGTGGGCCTCCAACGCGTCCATGTTCGAAGCGATGGTGGCCTCGGTGTACGTGACCTCAAGCGTGGTGGCCTCGGTTTCGATGACCTCGGCCTCGACCTGCTGCGGTTCGGTTTCCTTAGCCATAGATCTCGCCCGTCTCGTCGTCGAAGTCCATGGCCTGCTGCTGCTCGGCCACGGTGAGCAAAACCGTCTTGCCGCTCTGCTTGATGATGCGGAAGGCATCGGCGTTGTCGGTCAGGATCTCGAATTGCAGGGTCATCACGCTTCCCTTCACGGTGGCCTGCTTGAACTGCGCCTGGATGGTCGCTTCGTTGATCATGTCGTTACCTCCTATTTGATGCCGAGAACGGCGGCAAGGAACGCGCGACCGAACTCGCGCTCTTCCTCGCTGACGGGCTTGATCTTGTCGGCGATGAACTCGCGGCTCTTGGCGACGCACTTCTCGTCGATTCTTGAAAGCCCGGCCTCGCAAAGCGCGATCATCACGTGGTAGGCGTTTGCCTCCGTCTCGCCGTCGTTGTTGTCAGGATGCGTGGCGTCGAACATGAGGTTGTTCGCGATGCAGGCGGCGTGGTCGAGCACTGCTTTGTGGAACTTGCTCCCGTGGAAGTCCTCAAAGCCGTTCTCTTCGAAGTATTTGGCGTTCATTTCTTCTCCTTCACGTACTCCTCGACGAAGTACTCGATGTAGATGTCTATGCGCGGCTGTGTGCCGTATGGGCTTCTTGGCCGCTTGGTGACGGCTCCCGTATCGACCTGCGAATCGTCCTTGAAGGCGATCCCGTTGAGCGCGTCGCAGGCGAGCTTGCCCAGGTTGTCCCAGTCGGGCTTGCCGAGGTCGGCGCGGCCCTCCCAGTACTTGGGGTTGCTCTTCGCGAGCGGCCTGGTGGTGGAGATCCGCATCACAACCGGGCCGTCGTGGTTGGCGAAGGTCTCGCCGTATGCCGCGCGGAACGCGTCCTTGATGGCCTTCTCGGCCTTGAGCGTCTTGGTCGGCGTGTAGGTTCGGTGGTTGCGGTAGTCGGTCATAGGGCGCTGCTTGCCCACAAGCTGGGCTGGGTGCATGGTGATGTGCGCCGTGGCCGCAAGGGTGCGCTGCCAGCTCATTCGCTGAACCCATCGCTCTGGCTGCGGTGCTTGTTGAAGGCTCCGCGCAGCTCTGGGTACCGCGCCTCCATGATTCGGGCAAGGGCTGGGGCTATGCCGTTCTTGCAGCCAACGTGCAGCTCGTTGCGCACCATGTTCACCAGGTAGTTGATCGACACGTAGCCCTTCTCCTTGAGGCGGCGGGCGTTGTCGAGCATGAACCGCCACGCCTCGGGATTGGCCTCGATCCACTTCTTGGCCTCGGCCACGTCCTGCTCGCCCGCCATGCCCAGGCCGAAGATCTCAAGCTGGTTGCTCTGCGGCTTGGGGCGGTATCTCTCGTCGTTACGCATTGAGCACCGCCATGGTTCCCGCCGCACGCTGGGCGTCGGCCACGGCCTGGTCCATCGTGGGGATAACCCAGAGCCAGAGCACGGCGAGGAAGATCATGAGGGCCGCGAGGAAGCCGACCATGACGCCCGCCCTGAACTGGGAGCGCTCAAGCTGCTCCTGCGCCGTCGGGCGCTTGCCCTCGAATGGTATGATGGATGCAGTCTCGTAAGAGACCGCGTTTTGGCGGGTGCCCGATGTGTGGAAGCTGGGGGCGCTCGCTTTCTTTTTGCTCTGCATATCCGTTCTCCTTTCGGTGTTGTCGCAGGTCATTGCTAGGGCGCTTTTTAGGGCCTCTTTTTTGCCGCCTTTTTCGCCCTGCTCTTCTGGCTGTAGTAGCGCTGTCTCTCGCGGTCGTTCCTCTTCTCCCTGATCGCCTCCTCCTTCATCGCGTTGGCCTGTTCGGCGAGGTCTGCCATGTGAAGCTCCTTCGTGCACTCGATGCACCAGCCGCTGATCCTGTTCAGCGGGCGGAACGTCCATTGGCCGCAGTGTGAGCATTGGCGGCGCTTGCGGAGTGAGAGTCCGCACTTCCGCGCCATGTGCTTCACCGAGTCGATGGAGCGCCCGAGGTCTTTTGCTACCTGCTTGGCGCCGTCTCCGGCGTGCTCTTCGAGGTATCTGAGCTCACGTGTAGACCACTGCTTCACGCCTTCGCTTCTCCCTTCTGCTGGCGTTCCCATTCGCGGTATGCCTGACGGATCGTCGAGCACATGCCATCAAAGGCAACTTCGCGGGCCGTCTTCTGACGCTGCTCCTGTTGCTTCTCGTCGCTCATTAGGCCACTGCCAGCTCATGCAGCTCGTCCAACGAAACGCCGAGGATGCGAGATAGCGCGTAGGCTTCAGACAGACTGAACTCGTACGAACCTCGAACTTTGTTAAAGAACGAAGATCGGCTCATACCGAGACTGTCTGCCAGCGCGTCACGTGTAACGCCATTCGTTTCGGCGTACTCGTTGACCTTCTCCGACAGGTTCATGCTTCTCCTTTCTCCCGTACAAAACTTTGTACTCCTACAGTATTGTACAAAGTTTTACACCGTGCAATACTTTGTACGTGTAAATATTTGGACTGTAAGGGGAGGCCATGGAGTACCGGTTTGTTCTCGCACATTACTTAGAGGAACAGGGAATGACTCCAGCTGAGCTTGCTCGCGCTATTGGTTCCCCTAGATCGACCATTTCTGCTCTTTTGAGCGGAAGGGCAAAAGAGCCAACACTTGGTAAAGCTAAGGCGATAGCGGACGCTCTTGGCGTGTCCCTTGAAGAGATGGCTCGGATGACATACGAGGAGGAATAGGCATGGGACTTCTTGGTGATATGGCTAAAGCCGCTGCGAAGGTCGCTATAAATCAAGTTTCAAACACTGCGCACGAGAAGGTTTCCGAGATGTTCCCAACAAAGGAAATCGTTCTATCCGGCTCACACGAACGCGATGTCTACACCTACTACGGTGGGCCATTGAAGGGAATAAGGGTCGGGCAGACATTCGATGCTGAGGTCGCCAGGAAGCCTGTCACCCTTGTAAGCGAGTTGACGGGGACAGAATGGAATACTGCCGAACACGGAAACAACGCGCTTATGTATAAAGGCAAGCCATTTGGCTCTTTTAGCCCAATGAGCAAGAGCATTCGAAAAATGATCCGTATGGGATACCGGGTCAAGATCAGGTGCAAAAACGTTGGATGGTACGCGCAGGGGATACCTGAGATTGTTGCCATGATTCCAGATCCAGAAGCTGTGTTCTCTTGGCTTGACGAGTGCGAGAGAAGTGGCGAGGAGGTTCCGTTCAATGCCAACAGCTAAAACTGCGGTGATATACGCCCGCTTTTCGTGCAACAAGCAGCGCGAGGCCTCCATCGACGACCAGCTGCGCATCTGCCGCCAGTGGTGCCAGCGCGAGAAGTACGCCATCGTGGCGGAATACTGCGACTATGCCATAAGCGGTCGCACCGACGACCGCCCCGAGTTCCAGCGCATGGTAGCCAACGCGGGCGAGAGCGACATAGTGCTTGTGTACATGATGGATCGCTTCAGCCGTGGGGAGTACGACGCGCCCATATACAAGCGCGAGCTTGCCCAGCACGGCGTGAAGCTCGTCTCGGCGCTTGAACAGATACCTGATTCGCCCGAGGGCATCATCTACGAGAAGCTGCTTGAGGGCCTTGCGGCGTGCGAGTCGAAGAAGACCGCGATCCGCACGAGGCGCGGCATGGAGGGAAACGCGCTCAAGTGCAAGACCAACGGCGTGCGCGTGTTCGGCTATACCAGCAACGAGGCCGACGAGCACGTGATCAACGAGGACGAGGCCGCTTTCGTGCGCGAGGCGTTCAAGCGGCGCATAGCAAAGGAGACCACCAACTCGATAGCTCGCGACTTCGCGGCACGCGGGGTCAAGACCTCGCAGGGAAACCCGTGCGGCTACTCGATGGTCGAGCGGATGGTGAAGAACCGGAAGTACACGGGGCGCTACGAGTGGGGCGGCGTTGTCAAAGAGGGCGGCATGCCCGCGATCATCGACGAGGTGACGTTCATGGAGGCACAGGGCATACGCGCGGCCAAGGAGCGCAGCGCGGAGAGCTGGGGCGACTTCGCCCTTTCCGGCAAGGCGATCTG
>CABUUJ010000034.1 GCA_902494715.1 uncultured Collinsella sp. | reverse complement strand
GGCCCGCGCGGGACATGTCAGGAAACGAGGGCAGCCCTGTGGGCGCCAGCGGAATGTGGGGTCACCGCGCGGTCCGCATCTGATGGTGTCGACGTCAATGGTATACGGGTGCATCATCGACGTCTTCAATACAGAAAATATCAGTGCGGAATGTCCGCGAAGGTCAGCCCTCAGATCCTGCTACGACTACGTCCTTGGATTGTGGGGCTGCATGAGGGACGTGGTTGTGGGGGCCTTTTGTCCCCGTCGCTGTTTCGCGGCGCGGCCGCGAAACCACGCGTTACTTTGGTTATGGAGGGGGCTTGGTTGTTGGTTCAGATGATCTAGAGAGATATGGGTGCAAATGAGAAATCGTTGTTGGGGTCGTCCTTTTCCATAAACTCATCGAGGCAGAATGTCATATAGATTGGAACGTACAGGATCTTGCCCTCTTCGCTAAGGTTTTCGTGGCTCAGCACAACGGCCTCGGGAATCTTGTACTCGCCCACACTCATCAGGCGATCGAGGGCCGCATGTGCTCGAACTTTCTTGCCCGATTTGACTTCGATTGGGACAACATGTCCTCGGGCGCCTTCGATTACAAAGTCGACTTCACCGACCTCACGTGTTTGGTAGTACCACGTATCTGCTCCGAGGGCAACAAGCTCCTGCGCGACCACGTTTTCATAGAGACCGCCGAGGTTGGGGGTTTTCATATCTAGATATACAGCGCGTGCCGTGCTACCGGGATATCGCGATGCGAGCATTCCTGTATCGGACTCGTATAGTTTGAAGGCGGCTGCCTTCTCTGTCCTCTTAAGAGGACTCCGGGCCTCCGTCACCTGGGGGACCATCAATCCAACGCCTGCGTTCACCAGCCATAGGAAATCCTGCTCGTATTTTTGAAGACGAGCTCCCTCGCCTAGAGACGAGACGATAAAGCGATGGGACTCCGCCTCAAGCTGAACGGGAATTTGCTCGAAAATGGAGCGAACGTTAAACGCTCGAGTCGATGCATATTTAGAGATATCGCTTTTGTACTGATCGACTAGCTGAATTTGAAGCTCACGCGTTCTCACGAGTGAATAGCCCGAATCGATATAGTTCTGAACGACCTCTGGCATGCCGCCGCAAACGATATAGGCTCTAAAGTTTTTGAGCATCGCCTCATGAATATAGTTTTCGACGGGACGTCTCTCGACAAGGCAGCTGCGAATGTCTGCAAGCACATTCTCGCTGATGCTGTTTGCCCAACAGAACTCTTCAAAATCCATCGGTCGCATAACAATGTGCTCGACATACCCCACCGGAAAAGAAGAAATCCCCTTAAACTCAGTCCCAAGCATAGACCCCGAGAAGACATAGCTAAAGCGTCCGTCCTCGACCAGCGCCTTCATAAGTGTAACGATCTGCGGATACTCCTGAATCTCATCGACGAAGATAAGCGTGTCTCCTTCAACAAGCGGTGCATCCGCAAGAAGGGCCACACGGTTGATGAAGTCAATGGAGTTCTTAGCGCCAACAAGTACGTCTCTTGCCTCGGCATCGAGTAGCAGATTGACCTCATAATACGAAGCGTAGTTGCTCTTTCCAAACGCGCGAATTGCATAGCTCTTGCCAATCTGACGCGCGCCAGTAACAAGCAACGCTTTATTGGATTTGTTCTTCCAGCTCAAAAGCCTGTCAGTGACCTTACGGCGTAGCATTAAAACCCCTCAATGACAAAAATTGGCAAATAGATTTGACCCTAATCATACAAAAATTGGCAGATAGATTTGACCCAAATCATACAAAAATTGGCAAATAGCAAAGCTCGCTTAGGCCTCAAAGCCAGCGAGCCAGCACGGTACTTTGCGAAAAGGCTGGCGGCGCCGTTGTTGAGGGTGGCCAGGTTGGCAGTGGCGCCGTTAGCGTTCTCGGCTGCTTGGGCGCGCAGGAGCGAAAGGGCGTCGGCAGCGTTCATGCAGAAGCCGACGGTAAAGTTCCATACTGCGAACTCGCAGTCGCTTGCCGCGGGGTGAAGCGCGATCGGCTATCCCTTATGTTGGATGAAAAGCCCCATGTTTTTGCAGGGATGCATACTCGTCAAATTAATGTATAGAATCGCGTATAGTGCGAGTAAGATATTGCGCTGTCCGTTTTGTGTTTAGCAAAGATATAGTTTGCATAATCTGGTCTAATCCCTGCTCTATTTAAATAAAGTTGCACGTAAATGGCGTAGATATACCTGAACTGGGCTTCTTTACGCTGAGCGGGTAAAATCGACCGTTCGCCGCTTAGGTATTTTCAAAATGAATAAAATGAGCGATAAAGAGAATATAAACCCTAATAAACTCGCGTATCGCACGGACGCGGGTTATTAATGGGTTGTAGGCCTTTTACAGAAAGGATTCCAGCAATGTCTAAGCCTCTTGGCAAGCCCGATCGTATTGTCGTCGCCCTCGGCGGCAACGCCCTCGGCAACAACCCCGTCGAGCAGATCGAGGCCGTGAGCAACACCGCCCACGCTCTCCTCGGCCTCATCGAGCAGGGCAACGAGATCATCATCACCCACGGCAACGGCCCGCAGGTCGGCATGATCCAGAACGCCTTCGCCGCCGCCCACGACGCCATCGGCACCCCCGAGATGCCGCTGCCCGAGTGCGGCGCCATGTCCCAGGGCTACATCGGCTATCACCTGCAGCAGGGCATCGGCCGCGAGATGCACAAGCGCTACAAGCGTTGGCACGCCGCCACCGTCGTCACCCAGATCGAGTGCGATCCCGACGATCCCGCGTTCAAGAACCCGACCAAGCCGATCGGCCCCTTCTACACCGAGGAGCAGGCCAAGGAGTTCATGGCCGAGGATCCCTCCAAGGTCTTCGTCGAGGATTCCGGCCGCGGCTGGCGTCGCGTCGTCGCCTCCCCCGATCCCAAGAAGATCGTCGAGGCCGACTCCATCCTCAACCTGCTCGACAACGAGTTCATCGTCATCGCCTGCGGTGGCGGCGGCATCCCCGTCGTCCGCGACTACGAGAACAAGGGCTGCTACAAGGGCGTTCCCGCCGTCATCGACAAGGACCTGGGCGGCGAGCTGCTGGCCGAGGACTGCGACGCCGACGTCCTGTTCCTGCTGACCGCCGTCGAGCACGTCGCCATCAACTTTGGCAAGCCCAACCAGGAGGAGCTCGAGGACCTCACCGCCGACGAGGCCGAGCGCCTGGCCGACGAGGGTCAGTTCGGCAAGGGTTCCATGGAGCCCAAGGTCCGCGCCGCCATCAAGTTCGCCCGCTCCCGCAAGGGCCGCACCTGCATCATCGGCGCCCTGGACAAGGCCGCCGAGACCATGGCCGGCCTCTCCGGTACCCGCATCCACGAGTAGCCCCTACTCCGTTGCCTCTCCCGTGGGCGCCAGGCAAAGCGCCCACAAACTAGCCTCTCTTCATGAGCCCCGCGGTCCGCTCCGACTGCGGGGCTTTTGCTATTCACCTAGTCATTGGGGACAAACCCGGCACTTGGGGACGGTCCTTTCCTGCCGGCAGCTTGGGACAGTCCTTAATAGTCATTGGGGACGTTCTTAAACGACTAGCCAAACAAGAACGTCCCCAACGACTACTCATTTAAGTCTGTCCCCAATGACTGCCCAATGGCTGGGAAGGCGCATCCCACACCGACGCATTGCCTTCGGGCCCTCTCCCCAGGCTCTCCATAGCTCAGCTGGACTCCCCGCAACCTGTTCCGAGTTGGCGGAACGAGCGCGACGTGGAGTGTCATTCTTTACCGCGTTAGACTAGACGCAGGGAAAGGAGGAGGACATGGATGCTCGCGTCAAGCAGCTTGTAAATATGATCGAGGACGCTCAGCCTGTCGCTGTCGCGGTACTTGCCAAGCGTCTCGAGGTAAGCGAGCGCGCCGTGAGAAACTATATCCATCGCGCAAACGACAACCTTGCAGGGGTTGCACGCATCGTTGGCAGCAAGGGGCAGTATCGTATCGATGTTGCACGTGCAGATGAGCTTGCTCGCTTGCTAGACGGTGCGGCTCTGGCCCATCCGGGCATTCCTGATACGCGCGACGGCCGTGTGTCCTTCCTTCTTAACGACCTCCTCATGCGGTCCCAGTGGGTGACGATTGAGGAGTATGCGGATTTACTCTACGTTTCGGCGCGAACTCTGTCCAATGACATGCGTCTGGTAGAGCAGAAACTCGCCCAATTTGACTTAACGCTCGAAAAGCGCCCACGCTACGGAATCCGCGTTGCGGGCGGGGAGTCGCAGCGGCGCCTGTGCCTGGCCTCGCTGGTGAGGCCCGTGTTGCCCGACACCGACGATGCAAAGCTCGCCGAGCGCCTGCGGGCCATCGCCGCATGTGTGGACGATGCTCTGACGGCCTCGCCCGTCACGGTGAGCTCGCTGGCATCCCGCAATCTCATCATGCATCTTTACATTGCTCTTGGCCGCATCGAGCAGGGCTGCTATGTCCCAGCTGCAGAATCGGACGTTCAAAAACTGGAGGGAACGCGCGAATACGCCGCGGCTTTCCAGATTGCCGCAAACATCAAGGATGCCCTGGGCGTGAGCATGCCCCGAGAAGAGGTTGCCTTTATCGCAATCCATTTGCTCGGCAGGGGCACGGGCGTGCCCGAGAAGGGCTCTGCCGTTATCTCGGACGAGATGTGGGAGATTGCTTCCGAGATAGTACGTGCGGTCAACGATGAGTTTAGGTTTGACTTTAGCGGCGATCTTGAACTTCGCATGAACCTTGCTCGGCATATCGGCCCTCTGGGCTATCGCCTTGAATATCACATGCATATGGATAACCCCATGCTGTCCGATATCAAGACGAGGTTTCCGTTGGCCTATTCGATGGCAGCTGGCACCTCGCAGGTACTCGAGCGTCATTTTGGCAGCCAGCCCTCTGATGAAGAGCTCGGCTACATCGCCATGGCATTTGCCCTGGCCCTCGAGCAGCAAGCCGACCAGCCGCGTCGCAAACGCATCCTGATCGTGTGCGCCTCGGGAGCGGGAAGCGCCCGTATGCTCGAGCACCAGTACCGCAAGCAGTTTGGCATGTATATCGATTCGATTGAGACATGCGATGTCGCCCGCGTGGGAACGTTCGATTTTTCGCATATCGACTACGTGTTCACAACGGTGCCGCTCAACGTCAAGTTGCCCGTGCCCGTCCGCGAGGCCGATTTCTTCTTGGAGACGAGCGATGTCAACGCTATCCGCAAGGTGCTGAGCGACGACACTGCGCAATCGGACTCCGTGAGCTCTTTCTTTAGCCGTGCCCTGTTCTTCAACCGCGTTGAGGCGTCGTCGAAGCAGGCCGTTCTCCGATATCTCTCCGAGCGCGCCGTCGAGAGCGGCCGTGTCGATGCCCAGTTTGCCCAAGAGGTCGCCGAGCGCGAGAGCGCGAGCGCCACCTCGTTTGGCAATGGGGTAGCCATGCCCCATGGGATGCATCCCTTGAGCGCCGAGGCCTTTGTTACCGTGGGCCTGCTCGAACATCCCATTCTTTGGGACGAATACGGCCATGAGGTCGATATCGTCTTTATGGTGTCGTTTGCCCGGTCGGGCGGCGATGAGGCGCGGATCTTGAGCTCACTGCTCGCCGAGATCTTTATGGACCGCCAGGGGGTCGAGCGCCTACGCGAGCGCCGGTCCTGGCATGAGCTGATGGCGCTTGTGCAAGCGCATACGGCTTAAGACTTCTTTTGTCGATGACCCTGTCAGTCTACCTGCAATAAACCTCGAGGATTGCGGGCGGGAGATAGGCGTTTCGAATATTCAAGTACAAACCAAACATCACGGGAGAGGAGACCGTTATGGACGATCAGGGAACCGAGATGGTTTCGTTTCAGCTGGTCGCTGCAGCGGGAGAGGCACGCAGCCTTGCCTTCGAAGCCCTTGAAAAGGCAAAGGCGGGGGATTTTGACGCCGCCGCCAAACTCATGAAGCAGTCAAAGGATGCGGGAATCAAGGCTCACCACATCCAAACGCAGCTGCTTTCGACTGAGGCAGCGGGCGAGCATCTGTCGGTGGATGTGTTGCTGGTCCATGCTCAGGACCACCTCATGTGCTCCATGCTTGCTCAGGAGCTCGTGCAGGAGCTGGTCTGCCTGTATGAGCGCACTGCAACCAAGAACGCCTAGCGGCGTGCGGTGACTATCCAACCAATCAATGCGAAGGGAATCCCTTATGAAGATCCTTCTTGTTTGCGCAGCTGGTCTGTCTACAAGCATTCTGATGAAGAAACTCGAGAAATATGCGGAGCAAAACGGCATCGAGCTCGATATCGATGCGGTGGGTATCGGCGAGTATCAGGAGACGTGCGCCAATTATGACGTGCTGCTCTTGGGGCCGCAGGTGTCCTACCAGCTCAACACCGTCAAGCAGGGGAGCGGTAAGCCGACCGCGGTCATCCCCGCACAGGACTACGGCATGGGCAACGCCGCCAACGTGCTGGCACTCGCCCAGTCGCTGTTGGGTTAGGAGGCAACCATGGAGAAGTTCATGACCCTGCTTCAGGAAAAACTGACCCCTATCGCCAATTTCTGCGGCACCGAGCGCCACTTTGCCTCCATGCAAAAGGGCTTTATGAGCGCGATCAGCTTCATCTTGGTATCTGCCGTCTTTATGATCCTCGCCAACCCGCCGGTCACGGCCGACCTGGTGGCGCAGGGCGGGTTCTGGTCCGTCTTTGGCCCTTGGCTCGATTTTGCCACGGCCAATAAGCTCACGCTGCTCATTCCCTTCAACATGACGATGGGCATACTGTCGGTGATCGTGACGTTCGCAATCGCCTATAACCTGGCGGGCACCTACAAGATGCCCAAGCTTAACGCCGGCATGACCTCGCTGGTGATGTTCCTGATCGCCGCGGCGCCGTCGTCCTACTACCAGCTTGCTGACGAGTCCGTGCTCCAGGCGGTCCCCTGCACCTATCTGGGTGCGCAGGGCCTGTTTACCGCCATCATCGTTGCCTTGGTCTCCGTCGAGGTCACGCGCTTCTGCCAGACCAAGGGCATCACCATCAAGATGCCCGATGGCGTGCCGCCGTTTTTGTCCGAAACCTTTGGCGCCATCGTACCTATGCTCGCCAACATCCTCATCTTCTTTGGCGGCAACCTGCTGATCCAGATGATCGATCCCGCGCTGTCCATCCCCTCGGTTATCGAGAAGCTGCTCGCTGCCCCGCTTTCCGTCGCAGTTGACTCTGTGCCCGGCGCACTGCTTATCTGCTTCATGACGCTGCTGTTTTGGTGCTTTGGCGTCCACGGCAACATGATCGTAATGCCCATCACCGCCCCGGTCACGCTTGCCGCCTTTGCCGCCAACGCCTCACTCTATGCTGCCGGGCAGCCGCTTGAGTTCCACCCGGCGCTCATGTCGTTGGCCATCAACCTCATCGGCGGCACGGGTAATACGTTCTCTTTTGTGGCGCTCTGCGCGTTTAGGGCAAAGTCGCAGCAGCTCAAGGCATTTGGCAGGGCATCGATCGTGCCGAGCTTCTTCCGTATCTCCGAGCCCGCGATCTTCGGCGCGCCCATCATCTTCAACCCGATCCTCATGATTCCGTTTGTGCTAGGCGGCATGATCTCGGCCCTGCTGTATTGGGGTGCGGTCTCACTGGGTCTTGTCTCTAACTTCTACATCTTGGTGAGCGGCACGTTCCCCATCTTCGTTCAGGGCTTTGTCCAGTGCCTCGACCCGCGCATCTGGGTGTTTACGATCGTTTTGATCGTGGTCATGGCTGTGGTCTGGTACCCGTTCTTTAAGGTGTACGATAACCAGCTCCTGGCTCAGGAGCAGGAGAACGCCGCGGCAGCTTCTGCCGAGGATGCTGAGTAGCATGAGTTACTTTGACAGAACGTCTGCCGCCGGTATGCCCGAGGGCTTTTTGTGGGGTGGTGCCCTCGCCGCCAACCAGGCCGAAGGGGGCTGGAACGAGGGCGGCCGCGGCATGTCGCACTCCGACCTGATCCCACAGGGTTCCGACCGCTGGGATGTAATGTTTGGCAGGCAAAAGCCCGTGGACGATCCGGACAGGCTGTATCCATGCCGCTGGGGCAACGACTTCTTCCATCATTGGCACGAGGATGTCGAGCTCTTTGCCGAGATGGGCTTTAAGTGCCTGCGTCTTTCAATTTGCTGGAGCCGTATTTTTCCCACAGGGATGGAGACCGAGCCCAACGGCGAGGGCTTGGAGTTTTACCGTCAGGTATTCGAGGCGCTGCGCGAGCATGGAATCGAGCCGCTTGTGACGCTGTCGCACTACGACTATCCGTTGGCTCTGGTCGAGCGCTATGGTGGCTGGCAAAGCCGAGAGATGATCGAGCGGTATGCGCACTACGTCGAGACCGTCGGACGCGCGTACCAGGGCCTCGTGCGTTATTGGCTTACGTTCAACGAGATCAACAGCGTGGCGCTGTCCTATCTCAACGCGGGTGTCACGCTCGAGGATGAGCGTGACCGTGCAGCCGTGACCGCGGCGTTCTCGCACCATATGTTTATGGCGAGCGCTCGCGCTGTCGAGATTCTGCACAAGATCGATCCCGCAAACAAGGTGGGTTGCATGGTCGCTGCCGGTGCGACCTATCCGTACCGTTGTGCGCCCGAGGACGTATGGCTTGCGTATGAGGAGGACCGCGGCCGCTACTTCTACACAGACGTGATGGCTGCGGGCGCCTATCCTGCTTGGAAGCTGCGTGCACTCGAGAAAGAGGGTGTTCACGTGCCCTTTGAGCCGGGCGATACGGAGTATCTGGCAGAGCATACGGTCGACTTCATCTCGTTCTCGTACTATTGCTCGCGCTTGGTGTGCGCCGATGATCAGGTGATCGCCGAGAAGGCGGAGGGCAACGTGTTCCCGACGTTGCGCAATCCGTACCTCAAGGATAAAGAGACTGCCTGGAAGTGGCAGATCGATGCGCTGGGTTTGCGCGTGACGCTTGCCGGCTACCACGATCGTTACCATCTTCCGCTCTTTATCGCCGAGAACGGTGTGGGCGGACTCGATGCGCTGGAAGACGGCAAAGTCCACGATGCGTATCATATTGATTACCTGCGAAGGCATATTCTTGCGCTGCGCGATGCAATTGTCGAGGACGGTGTTGACCTGATGGGATACACGCCGTGGGGCTGTATCGATTTGGTGTCGGCCTCGACGGGGCAGATGAAGAAGCGCTATGGCTTTGTTTATGTTGATGCCGATGATACGGGCAAAGGCACGTTCGATCGCTACCGAAAGGACAGCTTCTGCTGGTACCAAAAGGTCATTGCATCAAATGGCGAGGACTTGAGTTAACTCTTGCAGGTCTGTTGCCCCCGCGGTCCGCTTCGGCCGCAGGGGCTTTTGTTATTGAGGCGGCTGTTCATGAGGAGCATTGCAGGCTGCGGAAACCCGGCACTTGGGGACGTTCCTTTCCTGCCGGCAGCTTGGGACAGTCCTTAAAGGCCGCATCGATCAACTGCGGAAAGCACATCCCAGAATGAGCGTCCAACATGGGGTGCGGTTTCCCTTGAGGCCCTCAATCGGAAAATGCATCCCGGATTTTTGTCGAAAAGCGGTCCCTAGTTTCCCAAACGGGCCGCTAACGGAAAGCGCATCCCGCTATTGGGCCCCAAAGCAGGATGCGCTTTCCGTGCTGGCAGTTCCAAGCAGTTCGGGATGGCCCTTTTCGTCTGCTCTCGGCCGGCGTCCGTAAGACTGTCCCCAATGACCACTCATTTAAGTCTGTCCCCAATGACTAGTAGTAGGCCCACATGGCTTCGACTTCGTTGAGGACCTCTACGACGCCCCAGCGGCGGGCGCTGCGGCTGGCCGAGTTGGGGTCGTAGACGCCAATCTGGTTGGCGTCGTCGATGCCGTAGAGCACGATGTAGTGGCCTACGTTGGTAAACGTACCGGGGCGCACTGCGGCGATGACGGGCGCACCCGAGCGAAGTGCTTGGGTAATCGATTCGCGATCGTTATAGAGCTGTGTTCCGTTGAGCCCCAGCTGCCACGCACCGCCTGTCATAAACGACCACTCGGTGGCACCAGTGGGGGCGTAGTTGCCGGCTTCGGCCAGTGCGCATATATCGACCGGCGTCTTATCGGTATGGCCGGTCTTAAAGATATAGACCATGGTGAGGCAAGTGGGACCGCAAGCGTTTTCGCGAATAGTGCCACCGGCATAGGGCAGCTCCGACCATGCGGGGTCAATTTGGTAGATGTGGGGCATGGTGCCGGCCTGCCACTGCGAGCGTGGGGTCGAGAACGCAAAGGAGTAACCGGGTGCGACGGGAGCTTTAAGCAGCTTGTCCTCGGCAGTGGGCTCGAGACCGGCTGATCCGTGGGAGATACAGGATCCCAAAAACACAAAGACGAGGCAGGCGGCGATGGAGCAAAACGCAAGGCGTAGGCGGCGGGCCGGAAGCGCGTGGCTTGTGGTGTGCGACGCGGGGTGAGGGGCGGAATTACCGCGATTGCGTTGAGGTCGCGAAAAGGAGTGCTTGACGTAGTAGTCGGTCGTACGGCGATCGTAGCGGCGTGGCTGCGATGTGTCGGTCTGGCGTTGGTGTGCGCTCGTGCTCACGCGGTCTGACTGCTGCACGGTACGGCTTTGTTGCCGCGAAGAAGCCCCGAGTTGCTCTTGGGGGCGCTGCGGGTTGTCGTTGTCGGAGGTGCTTCTGGGCGTTGGCGTGGTGCGGCCGGCAAGGCGCACACTTTGTGGCCGTTGGTCGCCGTCATTGTATCCGTATGCCATTCGAATCACCTTGCCTCATGTGTAACTTGTCTATCCTACATAAAAAGATGCACGACACATGGGTATGTGCGCCAAAAGCCTGACAAATGGTATGAACGTTGCCGCGCCGCGCGCCAAGCGTCACGGCAACAGGTATTCAAAAGCAGACAAGATGAAAGCGTCCAAGACGAATGGCGTCTTCCGCCGTTCGTCCCAAAAACGGCGCCGCTCGTTTTACAGTTCTGCCTTCGGTCGAGCCGCAAGCGGCGTTGCTGTGCCAAGGCCGTATCTTAAAGCCACGAAATAAAAGCGCGCGGCAAAACGGACCGCGCAAGGGGTGACGTCAAGGGGCGTCAAAAAGGAAAGGAGGGGAACAATGGCGGACAAGAACGCAGAGGTTGCAGTCGAGGATAACGGCGGCATGAAGAAAACGCTCTCGCTCTGGAACTTCTTCACCATCGGTTTCGGTGCCATCATCGGTACCGGTTGGGTTCTGCAGGTCGGCGACTGGATGGTCGT
Organism: uncultured Collinsella sp.; assembly: GCA_902494715.1. Classification (GTDB taxonomy): domain Bacteria; phylum Actinomycetota; class Coriobacteriia; order Coriobacteriales; family Coriobacteriaceae; genus Collinsella. Next base: position 11,547 of record CABUUJ010000034.1, on the reverse strand, counting down.
GGGCGGCGGTCCCGTTCCCGCTATGATCGCATTCCTCTTGGGTGCAATCTTCCTCGTGCCCGTCGGAGCTGTTTTCGGTGAGCTCACGGCTGCTATCCCCATCTCGGGCGGCATCGTCGAGTATGTCGATCGTAGCTTTGGCCGTACGCTGAGCTACATCACCGGATGGCTTTTGGCTCTGGGCAACGGCATCCTGTGCCCGTGGGAGGCCATCGCCATTTCGACCCTCGTGTCCGAGATGTTCGGCAGCCTGCCCGGCCTTGAGTGGCTGCGCGCCGTCAAGCTCTACACCATCCTGGGGGCCGACGTCTACCTGTTCCCGACGCTGATCGCGCTCGGCTTTGCAGTCTACGTCATCTTCCTCAACTTCCGCGGTGCCAGCTCGGCCGCCAAGCTCCAGGCCTTCCTGACCAAGGCCCTGCTCTGCGGCATGCTGCTCGCCATGGGCGTCTCGCTGTTCACCGGCTCGCCGGACAACGCCATGCCCGTGTTCTCCCAGGTCGCCGGCGCTGGTGGCGGTAAGGCCGCTACCGAGAGCACCAGCCTGTTCGCCGGCATCGTGTCGGTCCTGGTTCTGACTCCGTTCTTCTACGCTGGCTTCGACACCATTCCCCAGCAGGCTGAGGAAGCAGCCGAGGGCCTCAACTGGAACAAGTTCGGCAAGATCATCTCCCTGGCCCTGCTGGCCGCCGGCGGTTTCTACATGGTCTGCATCTACTCGTTCGGTACCATCCTCGACTGGCATGAGTTCGTTAAGAGCCCGGTTCCCGCGCTTGCCTGTCTCAAGGGCATCAACATGCTCCTGTACCTGGCCATGCTCGTCATCGCCACGCTTGGACCCATGGGCCCGATGAACTCCTTCTACGGCGCCACGAGCCGCATCATGCTCGCCATGGGCCGCAAGGGCCAGCTGCCCGAGAAGTTCGCCGAGGTCGACCCCAAGTCCGGCGCTCCCAAGCTCGCCTGCGTTGTTCTGGGCGTCATCACCGTCGTCGGTCCGTTCCTGGGCAAGAACATGCTCATCCCTCTGACCAACGTGTCGGCTCTCGCCTTCATCTTCTCCTGCGGCATGGTCGCCCTCGCCTGCCTGCGCATGCGCTTCACCGAGCCCGACCTGCCTCGTCCCTACGAGGTGCCCGGTGGCAAGTTTGGCATCTCCCTCGCTATCGCTGCCTGCGCCATCATCATCGGCCTGCTTGTGATTCCGTTCTCTCCCGCCTCCCTCAACATGGTGGAGTGGAGCATCGTGATCGGCTGGTTGGCTATTGGCCTGGCCCTCATGGCTTTCACCAATTCCCGCAAAAAGTAACGCCGAGCCGGGGCGGATCAGGTGCGCGGGCCCCTCTCTTCCGCGCACCGAACCCGGCGCCACTTGGGTAGCTTTGTGAGGCCTTAACCCAACACGGCCTCGCCCACTATATGGATCCATAAGGAGGAACCATGTCCACTAAGTATGCAATCGTTGGCGGCAAGCTCATCGACGGTACCGGTGCCGAGCCGGTCGAGAACTCCCTCGTTCTCGTCGACGACAACGGCAAGATCGAGTACGCCGGCGCCATGCAGGACCTTCCCGAGGGCGTTGAGGTCATCGACGCCGCCGGCAAGACCGTCCTTCCCGGCCTGATCGACACCCACCTGCACTTCTCGGGCAACTTGACCGACGATGACACCGACTGGGTCATGCAGCCGCTCCTCGAGAAGCAGGCCGTCGCCGTCAAGCAGGCCTACGACTGCCTCACCCACGGCCTCACCACCGTCTGCGAGATCGGCCGCTTTGGTATCCAGATCCGTGACTGCATCGACAAGGGCGTCTTCAAGGGCCCGCGCGTTCTGGCCACCGGCCTTGGCTTCTGCCGCGTTGCCGGCCACGGCGACTCCCACCACTGCAGCCAGGAGCTCAACAAGGAATCGCACCCCTGGGGCGATCAGGTCGACGGTCCTTGGGATCTGCGCAAGGCCGTCCGTCGCCGCCTGCGCGAGAACCCCGATGCCATCAAGATCTGGGCTACCGGTGGCGGCATCTGGCGCTGGGACTCCGGCCGCGACCAGCACTACTGCTCCGAGGAGATTCAGGCCGTGGTCGAAGAGGCAAAGATGGTCGGTATCCCCGTGTGGAGCCACTGCTACAACAACCACGCCGCTGCCTACGATTCCGTCCGCTTTGGCTGCGAGCAGCTGATTCACGGTTTCGATATCGATGAGCGCACCATGGACCTCATGGCCGAGCAGGGCACCTTCTTCACCCCGACAATCGCCTTCCTGCCCACCTGGTACGCCACCTATCCGCCCGTCTACGTCCCCGAGCTGCACGACAAGTACGAGGGCACCCTGGTCGAGAAGGAGCTGCAGCGCAACTACGACTGCCTGCGCGAGGCCAAGAAGCGCGGCGTCGTCATGACGATCGGCTCCGACTCCTTCTCCTTCGTCACCCCGTACGGCACCTGCTCCATCGAGGAGATGTACGAGTTCGTCGACAAGATCGGCTTCACCCCGGTCGAGACCATCACCTGCGCCACCCTCAACGGTGCCAAGATGTGCCACATCGAGGACGAGACCGGTTCCATCGAGGCCGGCAAGTGCGCCGACCTGCTGGTCGTCAACGGTGACGTCGCCGCCGACATCCACGTGCTCAACACCGACAACATGGACGTCATCATGAAGGATGGCTGGATCGTCGAGGCTGGCACCTTTGGCGAGGCCAACAAATACAGCGCCTAAGATACCGTTTGTCGATGGCTGGATGCAAAACACAGTTTTTGATTGCATAATGCAATGGAGAGGGTCGCTTGCGGCCCTCTTTATTGCTATGGGTGCGGTAGATAAAAGGGGATGACGGTGGATTTAAACAGGCTGATTCTGGGTAAGAGCTACAACTCTACCAAGGTCTTTCGTACGGCCCAGCATGTGGTCCAGGCCATCCTGCTCGGTATTGTCGTTCCGGCGCTTATCCTGCTGCTTATCTGGGATTTAACCGATAATCCCAATCCCGTTCCGGGCGTTGTCGTTATTGCCGGCCTGGTCATGCTGTGCTTCTTCTTCTCGTATGTCTTTGTGGTCCCCGATGACCTCACATCGAGCGCAACCGACCGTACGCTCGCTATCGCATCAAAAATATTCGCCTACACGTCGCGCGGCCTTACGCCCGAAGCGGCCCTGGGCGCTTCCAAAATCATCCTGTCCGAGACCATCGCCTCTGCCATCTGCTTTACCGACGGCAAGCAGGTGCTGGCAAGCTGGGGCGAGGACTCGGCAAAGTGCCCTGCCGGCACCCCGGTGGTGCTCAAGACCACGCTCAACGTGATTGAGACGGGCGAGCAGAGCGTGTTTTCGCGTGACGCCTCCAATGAGACGGGCGGCTATTTTCCCCGCCTGCGCGCCGGCATTGTCGCGCCGCTTACCGTGCGCGGGCATTGCGTGGGCACACTCGAGCTGTATTACCCCCGCCTGAGCAGCATCGATATGCGCCAGACGGCCCTTGCCTCGGGCTTTGCCGATCTAATTTCCACGCAGCTCGCTAGCTTTGAGCTCGAGCGCCAGGACGAGCTCACGGCCCGCGTTGAGCTTCGCGCCCTGCAGTCGCAGGTCGACCCGCATTTTCTATTCAATACCATTAGCACGATCGTGTCGCTCGTTCGAACCGAGCCCGACAAGGCGCGATCGCTGCTGATCGACTTTTCCAACTACTATCGTCAGACGCTTTCTGACTCCGATACGCTCACCACGCTCGAGCACGAGGTGGAACAGGGTACTCGTTATATCAATCTTATGCAGGCCCGGTATGGCGACGGCCGTCTGCGCGTTTCGGTCGACATCGACTTTGAGGTGCGCGACAGCCTAGTGCCGCCATTTATCTTGCAGCCGCTGCTCGAAAACTGCATCAAGCATGCGCAGCGCGAGACCGAGCCGCTTTCTATTCGTGTTAGGGCTTTTGAGACCGATGATGGCTTGGAGATCATCGTCGAAGACGACGGCATCGGGATGAGCGAAGAAGTCTGCGCGCATCTGTTTGAGCAGCATCGCCTGGAGGAGCCCGAGAGCATTACCGCCGACGGCTCCATCAAGCGAGGTTGCGGCCTGGCGCTCTTCAACGTGCTTCAGCGCATCCATTTCTTTTACGGAGAAGATTCCGGCATGCGCGTGAAGTCCCAGGAGGGCGTGGGAACGCAGGTCATCGTCGAGCTGAACGGCGAGCCGCATGAGCCCGCGCCGTTGACGGCGTAGCACGCGGTTGGATTGAGAGAAAAAGAGGGGAAGCACATATGTCCGAAGGCTGGAACATCTTGGTGGTTGATGACGAGCCTCCCATTAGGGCCGAGCTACGCTATCTGTTGGAAAAGGATACGCGTGTGGGTCAGATCGCCGAGGCAGGCAATGTCACCGAAGCCGTGGAGTCGATTCTGTCGAACAAGCCCGACGTGCTGTTTTTAGACATTACCATGCCCGGTCGCTCGGGAATTGAGCTTGCCGAGACGCTGCAGAACCTAAAGACGCCGCCGGTGGTTGTGTTTGTGACGGCGTTTGCCGAGTTTGCCGCCGATGCGTATAACCTCGATGCGGTCGACTATGTCGTCAAGCCGGTCGAGGACGCACGCCTGTCAAAGGCACTCGACAAGATCGAGGCAGCCTTGGGTGCCCGTCGTGTTATCCATGCTCCGCGCCAGCCTTTGCGTCTGACGGTGGACCGCGGGGGCAAAAAGGTGTTCATTCCCGCCGCAGACATCTGCTACTTTGAGGCGCGCGCCGATTTTTGCAACGCCATCTGCGCCGAGGGAACGTACCTGATCAATGAGTCGATCTCTTCGCTCGAGCGTCGCTTGGACTCCGAGGGCTTTATTCGCGTTCATCGCAGCTACCTAGTCAATTTGGAAGACGTGCACAATGTTGAGATTGGCTCCACGGGGTTGATGGAGCTCAGGCTCGACCGCGTGAGCTCGACGGTGCCCGTGTCCCGCCGTCGCGCTGCCGAGGTTAAAGCACACTTGGGGCTTGCGTAGACGGTCTGCGTGCCGTCGTTTACCATCGCAGGTTTGGCATGGGCGCGCGGTGGGCATAATGGGTGGCATCGAATGAAATCGAAAGGATCATTATGCCCGCGCTTATCACCCATCATCTGTTTGGCGAGGAAAGCATCGACCGTCTTCCGCAGGGCGTCATCACGTCCGATGAAGAGCGCATTGCCTTTATCTTGGGCAACCAAGGCCCCGACCCGTTTTTCTTTCACATTCTGACACCGCGTGTCTCCGACTGCACGCTGCTGGCGCAGGTCATGCATCGGTCGCGCATGTCTCGCCAGTTCGCGTGCCTGCGCGACGGCGTGTCGCATCTGCTGCCGCGCGACGCCAGCTTGGGTCGTGCCTTTGCGCTGGGCCTGCTGTCTCATTACGTGCTCGACCGCAACGCCCATCCTTTTGTCTATGAGCAGCAGTTTGGCATCGTGGAGTCCGATTCAGAGCTTGAGGATTCGAGCAGTCAGGTCCATGCCGTGATCGAGAGCGACCTGGATGTACTGATGCTGCAGCTTAAACGCGATGGCGCTACGGTCGACGATTACCCGCCGGCGGGCGAGATCGTCACCACCGATCGCATCAATCGCGTGGCCGGCGTGCTGATGAGCTATGTTGCCGGACGCGTGTACGGCATTGACATTCCGGCAGGGGAGTACGGTGCTGCCGTTGCCAATATGCAGCGACTTTACCGCGCGATTGAGCCGGCCGGCTCCGCAAAGACGCGCGCGATCTCGCTGGTTGAGGGCTTGGTGCACGACTACTCGCTGCTCGACGGCCTTGCCCATCGTGTGACGACGGAGCTGCCCGAGCGCACCGGTAACCTGGGCCATCTGACATGGAAGAATCCCTTTACCGACGAGGTCTCGAACGAGAGTTTCCCCGAGGTCTTTGATCGCGCGCTGGTCGATTACGAGTGCACGGTCGCACGTTTTATCGAGACCGGTGACATGGATGCCGTGACCAGTCACGTCAACTACAGCGGTCGCGCGCTCAATGCCGATGAGGAGTTCGACCGCGAGGAATAGGGCCCGTGCGTGCCCCTTTGCCGAATCCTTACCGGCGGTTCTGGACAATTGGGGTACGATGAACTAACTGCATATCGGGCGAATACGAAGGGTCCCTGTCCATGAAATACACCAAGCTCGAGCGTAACTGGGTTATGTATGATGTGGGCAATTCGGCCCTTGTGCTGCTCAATACCTCGGTGGTGCCCATCTACTTTAACGCCATCAATACCGGCGCTTCCTCGGCCGACCTGGTGGTCGCCTGGGGCAATGCACAGACGATCGCCTCGCTGGTCATTGCCATGCTCATGCCCATTCTGGGCGCGCTTGCCGACTACGCCGGTAACAAGATCAAGTTCTTCTTGGGCTTCTTCCTCACGGGTCTGGTTCTTTGCCTGGCGCAGGCTATCCCAATGTCCGCCATGGTATTTTTGACCGTGTACGTGCTGTGCACCATCGGCCTTAACTCTTCTATGACGTTCTACGACGCCATGCTGCCCGACATTACCACCGACGAGCGCATGGACGCCGTGTCCAGCTCGGGCTATGCCTGGGGCTATATCGGTTCCACCGTGCCGTTCGTCATCTGCCTGGCGCTCATCATGGGTGGCCCCGCTCTTGGCATCCCCACCATGCTGGCAACGCGTCTGTCGTTTATCATCACTGGTGCCTGGTGGCTCATCTTTACCCTGCCGCTCATTCGCACCTATAAGCAAAAGTACGGTCGCGAGCGCGGTCCCGAGGACACCATCGGCCACATCGTGGGCGGTGTGTTCTCCGAGGTCGGACACACCATGCGCGAGATCGCCCACAACAAGACCGTGCTGGTCTACATGATCGCGTTCTTCTTCTATATCGACGGTGTGCACACGGTCATTTCCATGGCCACCAGTTACGGATCGGCCTTGGGCATCGATTCGACGCAGCTGGTCCTGGCGCTGCTCGTCACCCAGTTTGTTGCTTTTCCGTCTGCCATCATTTACGGCAAGCTCGCCGGCCGCGTGGGCACGCTCAACATGATCTTGGTGGCAGTCGCCGCCTATATGGGCATCGTGCTCTTTGCCGCGTTCTTCCTCAAGACCGCCTTTGAGTTTTGGGTGCTTGCCATTTTGGTCGGCCTGTTCCAGGGCGGCGTGCAGGCGCTCAGCCGTAGCTACTTTGGCCGCATTATCCCCAAGGAAAAGTCCAACGAGTACTACGGCTTCTTTGACATCTTTGGTCGTTATGCAAGCGTTATGGGCACCTTCCTGGTGTCGGTCGTCACCTCGCTGACCGGCAACCCGTCGCTGGGCGTCCTTTCCATTGGCGTGCTGCTGATCGTTGGCTTTATGCTGCTGGTCCGCCTGTCCCGCATGACTCGGGCGGCAGAGCATGCCGCATAGGAGCGAGCGGCTATTGTGCCTGTCCACGGTACTCTTTTGGGGTTATCCGCAATAAACATTGCGACTTGCGAGCAATGATTTGCCCAAGTGGGTATGATGGAATCAGCTAGGTCGCGGGGCGTCGCCTGTGTTTGGCGGCGTCCCGTTTTTGTGTTGCAGGGAGGGTAAGGCATGAACGCCACGGTCGTGATTCCAACGTATTGGGCGGGCGATGACGCTTGCGCAAACGCCCCTGGCACCTATGATCATTCGACGCGACTCAACGCCGACAATCCCGAACTCGACCGCTGCCTGGCCTCGCTTGAGCAGGTACGTGACATCCCGCGCATCATCCTTTTGGTGGTCTGTCCCGTTTCTGCCACAGCCGATGTGTCGCTGCGCGTGCGCGAGATTGTCGACGCGCATCCCACGCTCAAGGTCACCGTTGTCACCAACACCCAGGCCTCGCGCATCGCAGACCGGGTTGCTCAGATCGCGCCCAAGGGTTCGGGCGAGTGCGTGAGCCTGCGAGGCTACGGTGCCATCCGCAACATGGGGCTAGCCTGTGCCGCTGTGCTGGGGCATGACGCGGTTATCTTTTTGGATGACGATGAGACTGTCATCGACGCCGACTTTATGAAGCGCGCGACCTATGCGTTGGGGCAGCAGACGCGTCAGGGCTTGCCGATCTTGGTCAAGAGCGGCTATTTCTACGATCGCGACGGCTCGCCGCTGGCTCCCACGGACAAGGCGGGCATCTGCCATCGTTGGTGGACCAAGCGCATCGAGTTCAACCGTTGGATGAAAAAGGCGCTCTCGGGCACCCGCATCTCGCGCTCCAACTACGTGTGCGGCGGCCTGATGGCCCTGCACGCCCGCGCCTTTACGCGTGTGGCCTTTGACCCGTTTATCACCCGCGGCGAGGACTTGGATTACCTCTTTAACATGCGCATGTTTGGCTACGACGTGTGGTTCGATAACGAGTGGACCGTGCGCCATCTGCCTCCGGAGTCCGAAAAGCGCTCACCGCGCTTTATGCAGGATGTATACCGTTGGTACTACGAACGGGCCAAGTTGACATTCGCCGCGCATCAAAAGGAGCTCATTCCCGTTACGGCGGCATCACTCATGCCCTACCCGGGCCCGTGGATTTCGCGCGAGCTCGACGACCGCGTGCGCAAGACCGCTATGGTCCGCAGTGTGTTTACCCGCGAGCATGAGGGCTACCTGCGCATCTGGCGCCATGGTATCGACGAGGCAAAGGCCTATGCGCGCCAAAACGCTGCAAGCTACCTACGTTTCCAGAGCTTTTGGCCCAAGATCATGGATGGGCTTTGGCGTGACGCACAACTGATCAGTATCCTGGAGGGGGCCGAATGATCGACCGCCGCGCCCAGCGCGATAGTTCAATATCAATCTTTCGCATCATTGCCGTTGCCTGCGCCATTTGCGTGCTGGTGTACTTTATTTTTGCCTTGGCGACCGGTATCGAGCCGATCGCCACGGTGATTGCCTGCGCGCTGCTGTGCATCTTTCTGTGCATCTTTATCTTTTTGACGCTCAATCCCGATTCGGTACGCTCCCAGTACACCGAGGAGACGCTCTCGGTGGCCTCGGCCATGCTCGAGGACATTAAGGGTGGTCTGACGCAGGAATCGGCGCTTTTGGTGTGCCGGCGTATCCTGCCCGAGACGCGTGCCATGACCGTTGCCATCACCGATGAGAGCAACGTGCTTGCCTGCGCGGGCGAGTTTGAGGAAAAGCTACTGCCAGATTCGCCCATCCACACGCTTGCCACACGCTACGTTATCGAACATGGCATCGTGCAGTCGTTCAACCGTATGGTGGATGTCGTGGGCTCGGACGGCTCGCACAACCAAGTCCCCGCCGGCATTATCGCCCCCATCAAGGTGGGCGATCGTACCGTCGGCACGCTCAAGTTCTACTACAAGACCCCGCGCGCCGTCGACCGAACCCAGTACGCGCTTGCCTCGGGCTTTGCCGAGATCTTGTCCACGCAGCTCGCCATCCACGAGCTCGAGGTGCAAAAGGAACTCACGGCGCGCGCCGAGGTGCGTGCGCTGCAGGCGCAGATTAACCCGCACTTCTTGTTCAACACGCTGAACACCATTGCATCGTTTACGCGCACCGACCCGCTGCGGGCCCGCGAACTGCTTCGTGAGTTCTCATCGTTCTATCGCGCCACGCTCGACAACTCGGGATCGCTCATTCCGGTCTCGCGCGAGGTCGCACAGACCAAGCGCTACCTTACCTTTGAGAAGGCCCGCTTTGGCGAGGACCGCGTGCTTGCGACGTTCGATGTGTCCGAGGACGTGGAAGATACGCTGGTGCCGGCGTTCGTGATCCAGCCGATTGTCGAGAACGCCGTGCGTCATGGTATGGGCGATGTCGACGCCCTGAGGATCGACGTGACCGTTCACCAAGACGGCGAGGATGCAATCTTGATTGCCGTGGCCGATAATGGCGTGGGCATGGATGAGGGTACCGCCGCCAGACTGTTTGACGAGCGCTCTGCCCGTCCCGACGCCAGCTCTCCCCAGGGTGGCGGCGCCGGTGTGGCCATGCACAATATTTCGGAGCGCATCCATCGCTTTTATGGGCCACACTCCTATACGCGTGTCGAATCGGCGCCGGGCAAGGGCACCAAGGTGCTCCTTCATCTTGATTTGTCAGAGAGCATCTTTGACATTCAAGAGTAAAATAAAAGGCTACGGGCTCAACGTCATGCGACGGATGCCCGGCGTAGTTAGTTGACGAAAGGTTTTATCCCTATGCTGCGTGCGATGATTGTGGATGATGAGGCGCCGGCTCGCTCGGAGCTTCGCTTCCTGCTCGAGCAAACGGGCAAGATCGGCACGATCACGGAGGCGTCGAGCGTCCGCTCCGCCATCGAGATGCTTATGGAAAGTCGCGTGGATGTCGTGTTTCTCGATATCTCGATGCCCGGTGCCTCGGGCCTGCAACTTGCCGAGGCGCTGCATAAGCTCAAAAATCCGCCGGCGATCGTGTTTGTGACTGCGTATAGCGACCATGCGGTCGAGGCATTCGACGTGGATGCCGTCGATTATCTGATGAAGCCGGTCGAAGAAGCTCGCTTGGATCGCGCAATCGAGAAGGTCATGCAGCGCGCCAAGCCGGTTACGGACAGCAAGGTGACCATCGAGCGCATCCCGGTGGAAAAGGGCGGCCGCAAGGTGCTCATTCCCGTGGACGACATTCGCTTTATCATGGCCAAGGACGATTACTCCTGCATCTATACCGTCGATGATCGCTTTTTGTCGACGACCTCGCTGGCGCAGTTTGAGGCCAAGCTCTGCGACTTTGGCTTCTTCCGTGTTCACCGCCGCTATATCGTCAACTTGGCGTGCGTTACGGACGTCGAGACGGTGCCCTCGGGCGCCATCCAGCTGGGCATTACGGGCGTCGACGAACGCGTGCCGGTTTCGCGCCGCCGCGTCGTGCCGCTTAAGAAGGCCCTGAGTCTCTAGCACACTGGCCCCGCAGCCCTGTAGACCCATCGTCTGCGGAGCCGTGGGGCCTTTTTTGTATGTATCTGCCGAATCGTTTTTTGCGGAAGGGATCCCATGAACAGTGCAAGCGCCAAGCGTATCGACATCATCTCGGACACCCACGGCTATTTATCGCCTGCGCTCTTGGATGAGCTTGAGGGCGCAGACCTGATCATCCACGCCGGCGACCTCACGTCAGAGATGGACTACGAGCACCTATGCACCATCGCCCCCGTGCGGGCCGTACTGGGCAACAACGATTACTACCGCGACTACGGCCCCGATGTAGACCGTCTTGCACTCTTTACCTACGAAGGCCTCAAATTCGCCGTAGCTCACTACCGCGAAGACCTTCCGGTGGGATCCGTAGACGTAGCCATCAACGGCCACACCCACGTAACCAAAGAAGCCCAAGTGGGCCGTTGCTTAGTCCTCAACCCGGGCAGCGCCAGCTACCCCAGAGGCACCCGAGGCCCCACCATGGCCAGAATGCTAGTAAAAGACGGCAAGATCATAAGCACCAAATTTATTGATCTAGAGTAACCACAACAAAAACGGGGGATGCAAATGCGTCCCCCGTTTCCATTTGAGCCAAAGGCAGAGCTTCAACAAAAACAATCAGACCAACCCCGCCGAGGAGCACGCG
>CABUUJ010000033.1 GCA_902494715.1 uncultured Collinsella sp. | reverse complement strand
GCGCTCCAAGGTGTCCAGAAGTGTGGACTCGAACCCGAAGTTGCCCTCCATGAACTCCGCCTGGTCCTTTGGGCGGTTGACGCCGGCCAGGTTGAAGACGAAGTCGGCGCGGGAGCAGTACTCCTCCAGCTCGGCGGGCGCCGAGTCGACGTCGTACTCCATGACCTCGAGGGGAAGGAGTGACTGGTATTTGGCTCGGCGGTCCTTGCCGTCGCGGATGTTCTTCAGCGCGCAGCAGAGGTTCCTCCCGACGAAGCCCCTGGCGCCTGTGACGAGGACGCGCACCCTACTGCACCGCCTCGTGCTCGCGGCCCTCGAGGGCCAGCTGCACGTACTCGGCGGTCTTGATCTTGGCGATGGTGCCCTCCACGTCGAGCCTCTCGGTGTTGTGGGAGGTGTAGGACTCGTCGGCCTGGGTCTCCACCTCGCCGTCGACGACGAACTTGTCGTAGTTCAGGTCGCGCGAGTCGCAGGCCACGCGGTAGTAGCCGCCCATGTCCTCGGCGCGCAGTCGCTCCTCGCGGGTCATGAGGGTCTCGAACAGCTTCTCGCCGTGGCGGGTGCCGATCACCTGGGTGCCCGTGCGGCCGAAGACCTCCTGGACGGCCTCGGCGAGGTCGCCGATCGTGGAGGCCGGCGCCTTCTGGATGAACAGGTCGCCGGGGTTGGCGTGCTCGAAGGCGAACTGCACCAGGTCCACGGCCTCGTCCAGGTTCATGAGGAAGCGGGTCATGTTGGGGTCGGTGACCGTCAGCGGCTCCCCTTTCCGGATGCGGTCGATGAACAGCGGGATGACGCTGCCGCGCGAGCACATGACGTTGCCGTAGCGGGTGCAGCAGATGGTGGTGCGGCCGGCGCCGTTGCGGGCGTTTGCGTAGATGATGGACTCCATCATGGCCTTGGACTTGCCCATGGCGTTGATGGGGTAGGCGGCCTTGTCGGTGGACAGGCACACGACGCGGTCGACGCCCTCGTCGATCGCGGCGTGCAGGACGTTGTCCGTGCCGATGACGTTGGTGCGCACGGCCTCCATGGGGAAGAACTCGCAGGAGGGCACCTGCTTGAGGGCGGCGGCGTGGAAGATGTAGTCCACCCCGTGCATGGCGTCGCGCACGCTCTGGGCGTTGCGGACGTCGCCGATGAAGAAGCGCACCTTGGAGGCGAGCTCGGGCGACCTCTCCTGCAGGCGGTGGCGCATGTCGTCCTGCTTCTTCTCGTCGCGCGAGAAGATGCGGATCTCGGCCAGGTCGGTGTTCATGAAATGCTTGAGCACGGTGTTGCCGAACGAGCCGGTGCCGCCCGTGATCATGAGGGTCTTGTCTTTGAATGTGGTCGATTCGGTCATCTATTTGCCTTCCTTACGTTTGGCCTTTGTAAACTGGTAAAAGAGGAATTTGGTATTAGTAACGAGGTAACGTTTGAAGAGTCGCTTCGGCTCCTGCATCAATCGATAGAGCCACTCAAGACTCAGGTTTTGCATCCACATCGGCGCCTCCGGCACCACTCCGGCGAGAACGTTGAACGCACCACCGACACCAATCATCAAAGGTTGTGGGCCACCTTTAAGCTCATGCATGAGGACTTCCTGACGGGGTGCGCCCAGCGCAATCCATGCGAAGTCTGCACCCGAATCAGCGATACGACGCGAAAGGTCTCGCTTCTCGCTGTCAGAGAGCGGTCGGAAGACTGAAGGTTCCATGCCAGCGATTTCCAGACCCTGATATTCCTTTTGAAGTGAATTCTTGAGAGCGTCGAGATTCTTCCGCTCGTTACCGTAGAAGTAATGGCTCCATCTTTGCTGCGCGGAAATGCTGAATATCTCTCGCATCAGATCGGGTCCAGTTACACGCCCCATTGACTCGATTGTTTTACGCCCAACAACCGATAGGGGCTTACCGTCGGGAACGGACATGAGGGATTCAGCTTGGCAGACCCAATAGGAGGGGTCGTCATGAGCCATAACCGAGGTATGAGCATTTGAAACGCAAATATATTCGCCATGTAACTCATCTATATGACAAGCAAGAAACTCGACACACTCAGACATATTGGTTCCCGTGATCGGAACATCGATTACGGGAACGCGCTTGAGTTCAGCGAATCTTGAATAGTCTTGGAGCATTAGCACGCACCCTTGCCGGTGATGACCTCGATCACCGTGAGGACGACGATCTTCAGGTCCGTTATGGGTCCGCGCTTGGCGATGTACTCCAGGTCCCGGCGGACCATGCCGTCGAAGCTCGTGGAGTTGCGGTCGGTCACCTGCCACCAGCCGGTGATGCCGGGCTTCACGGCCAGGCGCTGCAGGTCGTACTCGGTGTACTCCGCGACCTCGTTGGGCAGCGGCGGACGCGGGCCGACGACCGACATCTGGCCCAGGAACACGTTGAGGAACTGCGGGAACTCGTCGATGGAATGCTTGCGGATGAACTTGCCGATCCTGGTGACGCGCGGGTCGTCCCTCATCTTGAACATGGCACCGGCGATCTCGTTCTGCTCCTTGAGCTCGGCGAGGCGCTCGTCGGCGTCCCTGTACATGGAACGGAACTTCCACATGCGGAACGTGGTCAGGCTGCCGTCGGGGCGGGTCTGGCCCACGCGGATCTGGCTGTAGAACGGGTTGCCCTCGCTCTCCAGGCGGATGGCGGCGGCGAGCACCAGGCTCGGTATGGCTATGACGGCAAGCACGAGGCCGCTGAACACGATATCGAACGCGCGCTTCACGGCACGGTAGCCCAGGCGCGTGCGGTCCCAGTCCTTCACGGCCTGCATGGCCTTGTGGCGCACGCTCACCTCGCCGCCGTTCATGGCCTGGGCAACAAGCGCGGCCCCCACCGGTGCTTCTGCTGAATATTCAGTTATATCTGTCACTGTTTTCTTCAAACCTACGTCCCCGCCCCCGGGGATCCTCCCTGTCCCGTTAAACAGTCGCCCGTACTTAGGCGATCGCCTTTTTAAGGTTTCGCATTACGCGCTGCTCGGCTGAAAGCACAGCGATGCCGACGCGCGTAGTCACGCGACGGCCGCACACGTCGAGCTCCAAATAAGCAGTGCTCTTGCGTCTGTTAATGGTTTTGATAAGGCCCTCATGGCCCAGCAGCGGACCTGCCGTCACTACGACCTGGTCGCCGTCTTTTAGGGCCTCACTCATGGGCACTACGCGATCTCCCCTGTGCGTAAAACTGCCAATAAGCTGGACCTCTTCTTTTGCCAGCGGCACAAACTGACCGTCCTGGGCAAGCACCCGGGCAAAGTCGTCCATGCGCAGCAGATACTGTTGCACGGTGCGGGGATCTGCCGTGTCGCAGATAAGGTAACCGGGAAAGAGTGGCTTGGTCGTATTGACCCATTCGCCGTGTACCTTGATCTCGGTTTGAAATTGGGGGTAAAAGAGCTCCTGCATGGCACCAGCCGGCACCACGCGCTCGATGCGCTCGCGCATTACGTCTTCGCGACCGTTAATGACCTGGATCACATACCACACGAGCACCACCCCCTTGCTGTCTTACGTGTGGCTCACGGGGTTTGAGTATGGCTTCGCCAGGGCGCTTGTGCGCGAAGGCGCTCCATATTCAAACCCTGAGCCCAGTTAGACAAGCACGTGGCTCTGCCCCACCGTGAACGGTATGTATGAGTGCAGTGGCTAGAGACGCGGACGTGTATCGCAAAATGACCGCGACTCCAGCTGGCTGCGTGCGAACCAGTCAAGCGGGTACAAAACTGAATCGCACGCAAACAGCTGGAAGACTGCTACGCTTTGGCATGCAATCTACTATTTATTTGCACTAGGGAATTAACTCAACACAAATAAACAACGACGCATGACTTCTTTATTGGAGCTCGTGGTGTTTCTGGCACCGCCGTTACGGCCGGATGCTGATCGACCTTGTGCTTTATGGCTTGCTGGGGCCGCGAGCACAGTTGAACTCATGTAACTTTAGGTATCTTAGCACAAGCTGTTACCAAAACTGATTTGGCTTGTGGTGGACAACATATCGTTCATTTAGCGTGTTCAAGGGTGTTGTTTTGGAATGTTGTTCAAATTGATGCAGGTTATTGAGGTATTGGCGGTGATTAGGGGCGTTCCTTAAGCACAAATGGAACGGCGAGCTGCACTGGTAATTGCGTTAGTCTAACAAACTATGTACAGACATGGGAAATAAATTGTGCAACTTTTTGTTGGCATAGGTGGGGTTTGTGGCGCGTGGTGTTTTGGCATGAAAAAAGGCCTTCGTAATTCCGAAGGCCTTTACATTCAAGACTTTAGTCCGCTGGCCGTGCAGCGGCCAGCTTTAAACCACCCGCTACGCGGGTGGAGACAAACGGCTTTACAAAGCCACCCCTCCGACCGATATTGACGATTGTTCAGGCCGTCAAGAATTCGAGTCGAAGGGGTGGTCGCCATGGCCCAGAAGGCCTACAGCCTTTCCCACACGAAGTGGATGTGCAAGTACCACATCGTGTTCACGCCGAAGTATAGGCGCAAAGTGATCTACAACCAAATCAGGAGCGACATAGGGGAGATCCTCAGGAAGCTGTGCGAGTACAAGGGGATCGAGATAATCGAGGGGCACCTGATGCCCGACCACGTGCACGTGCTGCTGGCGATCCCGCCGAAGTACAGCGTCGCGAGCGTCATGGGCTACCTGAAGGGGAAGAGCTCGCTGATGATATTCGACAGGCACGCCAACCTCAAGTACAAGTTCGGCAACAGGAAGTTCTGGGCGGAGGGCTACTACGTGTCCACCGTCGGCCTGAACGAGGCGACGATCGCCAAGTACATCAGGGAGCAGGAGTCCCACGGCATCGCGCTGGACAAGCTGAGCGTGAAGGAGTACGAGGACCCCTTCAAGAGGGGGTGATGCTGCCGGTTCGACCGGCGCGCCACGGGTCAAGATGCACTAGGCCTGGACGAAGTCCGGGCCCGCGCCTTTAGACGCGAGCCCGGGGCCCGTGGGTTATACCCTAAGAGCAAACCACCCTTTTTAAGGGTGGTTCTGATTCACGATGGTGGAGACGAGGGGGATCGAACCCCTGACCTCTTGACTGCCAGTCAAGCGCTCTCCCAGCTGAGCTACGCCCCCGTGACGAGGAGATACTATAGGGGAAGATTCTTGGTTGTGCAAGAAGTTTTTTACAATTGCTTCTCGCACTTACGGTTTTTCCTACTCGCCCACCGTCCCGATAAAACCCTGATGCAGCAAATACGCTATTGCAGTGCCGGTATGGACTTCGATCTCTGCGGTGGATCGGACTATATTGCTAATGCCCGTGTCGGCTAGCAGGCCCAGGGGGCTGTGATCTAGTTCCCACTCTAGACCGTGTTCGCTTATCTCTGTGTTGGGAGCTATAGCGATGATGGAGAAGGTTTTGCCTTCGGCGTTTTCGATGGTCCAGGTCTCGTCCTGGTGCAGGATTCTGGTCGTCACGTCGTCTTCTTCGATCCAGATGGGGGCATCCTCGTAGCCTGCGAGCAACCCCAGTACGGATAGGGCCATGTCGGGACGGCCGCCGGTAGCGCAGGTCGCAACCACTTCGGCACCCGGCCACCGACGGCGAACGGAATCGAGCGCCAGCGCCAGATCTGTATAGTCCTTGTAAGGGTCGTGACGCTCTACCTCAAAGGCCTCGGCGGCATCGACCAATGCGCGACCCGCGTCGCTCACCGTGTCAGCATCTCCTACATACACGTCGCAGCCCAGCCCTGCGCCCAGCAGCGCGTCGAGCCCGCGGTCCACGGCGACAACGTGGTCGCACTCCCCTGCCAGTCGACGCAGCAAATCCGCACTCGCCACCACGGGCGAACCACAGACCACTAATACCTTGCAAGCCACAGCTCTCGCCTATCCCTCAAACGCAAGCACGCGGGCCAGATTCAGGTCTTCATAGCTATCGATAAAGATCTCGCAGTTGTCGCGCACGTCGTCGCGCTCCATGCGACCGAGCGAGTCATAGATGCCCACGCGCTTAAAGCCGGCGGTGCCAGAGCTCTTAAGGCCAAAGACGGCGTCCTCAAACACCCACGCGCGCTCAAACTTATGCCCATGACGCTCTTCCAGACGGCGCAGCGCCAGCTCGTACACATCGGGGAACTGCTTGGAGCGCCCCGCCTCGCCCGTGGTGGTCACAAGCTCCATGTAGGCATCGAGGCCAGCACCCGCAAGCGCAGACGTAACCAGCTCAGCTGGCGTGGACGTGGCAACGCACATGGCAATGCCGGCAGCCTTCGCCTGCTCCAAAAACGTCAGCAGACCCTCACGGGGCGGCACCTTGGAGTAACCATCGATCAGGATGTCGCTCAGCTCGCGGTAGAGCTCTTCGCCATTTTCGCCAATGCCCCAGATGTCGTGGTAGGCCTGGCACTCGTCCTCGAGCGACAAATGCTCAAACTGGGCAAAATCGTCGACCGTCACGTCAACTCCGTGGCGGTGCAATAACTCGGGCTGGGCATAGGCCCAAACGGGGGTGCTATTAACCAGTGTGCCGTCGCAATCGAAAATAAAAGCAACACTTGAGGCAGCGGTGTGGTCCATAAACGAGCCTTTCGATGTCAAAGGGTAAACAACCTGCTAAAAACGTTTTACCAAACGTCAACCCAACAATCTAGAAACGCTAATTGGTAAAACTGTCAAGAGTTTTACCACGGCAATTCTGCAAGTGGTATAAACATGGCGCTTACCGATTAAACGCCACCGCAAATCCTCTTTCGTTCATAAAAGTAACGTACAGGTGTTATCGTAGTTTTTGCCGAAAGTTCCACCGAGCACGCGAGGTGGAACGAATCATAGAACTATCGCCGTCCCTTCGATTCGTGCAGCCTTGGACCTTTCGCATCTAGTCACCAAGGCAACACGCTGCCGCGTCATGATGGGATCAAACGTGAGCGATACAAAGCTAAAGCCAGCAACCAAAAAGCCTGCTACCCGTAAAGCCGCCCCGCACGCACCGGAGCTCACCAAAGACGATGTCTACCTGTTTGGCATCGGTACGTGGGAGCGCAGCTGGGAAAAGATGGGCGCGCATCCCGACACGCAGAACCGTACGCGTGGCTGGCGTTTTTGCGTTTGGGCGCCCGACGTTAAGAGCGTCCATGTCATTGGTGAATTTAACGACTGGGATGAGCAAGCCAACCCGCTGGTGCCCGTGCATACGAGCGCTATTTGGGAAGGCTTTATTCCTGGCGCCGAGCAGGGCCAGCTCTATAAGTATCTCATCGAGACCAACGAGGGCGAAAAGCTCTACAAGGCCGATCCGTACGCCTTTAAGGCCGAGTGCCCTCCGGGTACCGCGAGCGTGCTGTGGACCCTCGATGGCTACCAGTGGAACGATGCGGCTTGGCTCAAGAGACGTGCCAGCCATAACCACATGTCGCAGCCGCTCAACATCTACGAGGTTCATATTGGCTCGTGGAAGCGCCACGGCGATGCGCCGCAGGGCGAACCCGACGAGTACGGCAACTACCCCGGCCCCATGGACCCCTTCCCCGCGCAGCGCGGCGAGTTTTACACCTACGACGACCTGTCGGTAGAGCTCGTGGACTACGTGCGCGACATGGGCTACACGCACATCGAGGTCATGCCGCTTATGGAGCATCCTTTCGACGGCTCCTGGGGCTACCAGACGACCGGCTACTACGCCGCCACGTCGCGCTACGGCAACCCGCAGCAGCTCATGCACTTTATCGATGCGTGCCACGAGGCCGGCATTGGCGTGATCATGGACTGGGTGCCTGGCGGTTTTTGCGCCGACTCCCACGGCCTTGCCACCTTTAACGGCCACATGCTGTTTGAGCACGAGATTCACCCCAACTGGGGCACGCACAAGTTTGACTTCGCCCGCGGCGAGGTTCGCTCCTTCCTGGTCTCCAACGTGCTGTACTGGCTCGAGAACTTCCATGTGGACGGCATTCGCATGGACGGCGTGTCCAGCATGCTGTACCTCAACTTTGGCATCGACGATCCGGGACAAAGGAAGTTCAACAAATACGGTACCGAAGAGGATCTTGACGCCAGCGCGTTTATCCGCCAGGTCAACTGCGCTGTGGAGGCGCACTACCCCGACGTTATGATGATGGCCGAGGAGTCCACCGCGTGGCCGCTCGTGACCTATCCGCCGCAGGACGGCGGCCTGGGCTTCCACTACAAGTGGGACATGGGCTGGATGAACGACACCCTGCACTACATGCAGACCGATTTTCCGTGGCGTCCCGGCAACCACGGCCTGCTCACGTTTTCCATCATGTACGCCTTTACCGAGAACTTCATTTGCCCGCTGAGCCACGACGAGGTCGTGCACGGCAAGTGCTCGCTCATCGGCCGCATGCCGGGCGACTGGTGGCGTCAGTTTGCCGGCCTGCGCACGCTGGCCTTCTACCAGATGACGCACCCCGGTGCCAAGCTCAACTTTATGGGCAACGAGATCGGCCAGTTTATTGAGTGGCGCTACTACGAGTCCATCCAGTGGTTCCTGACCGAGGAGTATGAGACTCACAAGCATCATCAGGCGTTTATTAAGGCGCTCAACCACCTGTACACCGCCGAGCCCGCCCTGTACGAGCGCAGCTACACCGACGATGGCTTTACCTGGATCGACGCGGACAACTCTAAGCAGTCCATCGTGAGCTTTGTGCGCCAGGGCGAGGACATTGACGACGACCTGGTGATCCTGATCAACTTTGACCCGGCGAGCTACGAGAGCTTCCGTGTGGGCGTGCCGCGCGAGGGTGACTGGGAGGTCATCTTCGATTCCGACCGTCCCGAGTTTGGCGGCAGCGGCTATGCCGGCGAGGAACCCTACACCTGCTCGAGCGAGCCCTATCCCTGGAACGGGCAGATGGACTCTATCGAGATGAAGGTGCCCGGCCTGGCAGGCGTGGTGCTTAAACGCCGCGGTCCCAGTAGCTACAAGCCGCCCGTGGATGAGGCCCCCAAGAAGGCGACGCGCAAGCGCACGTCCTCGGTAAAGCCCAAGCCCGCGGCTGCCAAGAAGGCTCCGGCCAAGGCGAAGGCTGCCAAGCCCGCTGCCAAGGCTTCAGCCAAGTCCACCACGGCCAAGAAGGCGGCCACCAAAAAGGCTGCTCCCAAGGCCAAGACAGCTGCTGTTAAGGCATCCAGCAAGGAAGCGTAACAAAGGCGTTACCAATGTAATTACCCGCCCCGCCGGGGCGTAGGATACAAGTCATAACCGTTCCGGGAGAAACATCCCCGGGGGAAAGGAACGTATGAATAAGATCTTCGACAACAAGCAGGAGTTTACCGAGCTCTATCGCGATGCCGTCATGAGCATTAGCGGCAAGAGCGTCGAGGCCGCCAGCAACCTGGACCGCTTTAACGCCCTGGCCAAGCTCGTGGCCGAGAAGGCGCGCACCGTTGCCACCAAGAGTGACGCCCGTGCCACCGCTGAGGGCAAAAAGCGCGTGTACTACTTCTCGATCGAGTTTTTGATCGGCCGCTTGCTCGACAACTACCTGCTCAACTTTGGCGTGCGCGACATGGTCGCCGAGGCGCTCGACGACATGGGCTTCGACCTTTCCGTCATCGAGAACCAGGAGCCCGATCCGGCGCTGGGCAACGGTGGCCTGGGCCGTCTGGCCGCATGCTTCCTGGATTCCATGGCAGCCGAGGGCATTGCAGGCTACGGCAACGGCATGCGCTACCGCTACGGCCTGTTTAAGCAGGAGATTGTCAACGGCAGCCAGGTCGAAGCCACCGATGAGTGGCTCACCCACGGCTATCCCTGGGAGGTCCGTCGTCAGGACAAGGCCGTGACCATTAAGTTTGGTGGCCATGTTGAGGGCTTTGAGGAGAACGGCCGCACGTTCTACCGCACGGTGGACACGCAGGACATCCTGGCCGTCCCTTATGACATTCCCGTTGTGGGCTATGCCGGCGAGACCGTCAACAAGCTGCGCGTCTGGGCCGCCGAGCCGGTCGAGGAGCACTTTGACCTCGAGGCCTTCAACCGCGGCGACTACGCCCTGGCCGACGCCGAGCGCGCCGAGGCCGAGGCCATCAGCGCCATCCTCTACCCCAACGACGCCGGTGAGCACGGCCGTCTGCTGCGCCTGAAGCAGGAGTACCTGTTTGTTTCGGCCGGCATCTACAGCCTGCTCGACACCTTTGAGAAGGAGCACGGCGAGAGCTGGGACCTGCTGCCGCAGTTTGTGGCCATCCACACCAACGACACGCACCCCGCCATGTGCGGCCCCGAACTCATGCGTATCCTCATCGACGAGAAGAAGCTCGAGTGGGACGACGCCTGGAACATCGTGACGCAGGTCGTGAGCTACACCAATCACACCATTCTGCCCGAGGCTCTGGAGAAGTGGCCCATCGGCACGTTCTCCAAGCTCCTCCCCCGCGTGTACCAGATCATCGACGAGATCAGCCGTCGTTGGCACGAGTCGTTCGACACAACGCAGGAGGGCTGGCAGGAGCGCCTGCGCCAGACCGCCATTCTGTGGGACGGCGAGATTCGCATGGCCAACCTGTCCGTGATCTGCAGCCACAGCGTCAACGGCGTGGCAAAGATTCACTCCGACATCATCAAGAACATTGTGCTCAAGGACTTCTATGCCCTGACGCCCGAAAAGTTCAACAACAAGACCAATGGCATCTCGCACCGTCGCTTCTTTGCCGAGGCCAACCCCACCTACGCCAAGCTCGTGACCGAGGCCATTGGCGATGGCTGGCTCAAGGACGCCTTTGAGTTGGAGAAGCTCAAGGAGTTCCAGAACGACACCGAGTTCCTGAAGGCCGTGGGTGCCTCCAAGCGCGCCAACAAGGAGCGTCTGGCCGCCTACGTTAAGGCCGAGACCGGTCTGGTCATCGACCCCAACACCGTCTTCGATGTTCAGGTTAAGCGCTTCCATGCCTATAAGCGCCAGCTCATGAACATCATGAAGGTGATGGACATCTACAACCGTCGCATCGCGGATCCCAACTTCCACGTGACGCCGACGACCTTCATCTTTAGCGGCAAGGCCGCCTCGAGCTACACCTTCGCCAAGGAGACCATCCGCCTCATTAACTCCGTGGCCGAGGTCATCAACAACGACGCCCGCGTCAACGAGGTCATGAAGGTCTGCTTTATCCCTAACTTCCGCGTGAGCAATGCCCAGCTCATCTACCCCGCCGCCGAGATCTCGGAACAGATCTCCACGGCCGGCAAGGAGGCCTCGGGCACGTCCAACATGAAGCTCATGATGAACGGCGCCATTACGCTGGGCACCCTCGACGGCGCCAACATCGAGATCGCCGACCTGGCCGGCCGCGAGAACGAGGCCATCTTTGGCCTGACCGCTCCCGAGGTCGAGCAGCTCTGGGCATCGAACAGCTACTTTGCGTGGGATACGCTCAACAACGATCGCGAGCGTCTGGGCCGCGTGATGGACGAGCTCAAGGACAACACCTTTGCGGGTCTTTCGGGCAACTTCGAGAGCATCTATAACGAGCTCATGAACAACAACGACCCCGACCTGGTCATGGCCGATTTCCGCAGCTACGTCGACGCCTGGGAGAAGCTCACGGGCAGCTACGGCGACCAGGAGACCTGGAACCGCAAGGCACTGCTCAACACCGCCTCGAGCGGCTGGTTCTCGAGCGACCGCACCATTCGCGAGTACCGCGACGAGATCTGGCACGCTTAAAGGCCGCGAGCTCCCTTTGCCGCACGGCATTATTCGGTGGGCGCGACCAGGCGCCGTGCCCACCGCTAATGGGTTAGAAACATCGATGACAGAAGGAGAAATCGATGAGTAAGAAAGAATGCATCGCGATGCTCCTCGCAGGAGGACAGGGCAGCCGATTGGGGGCACTCACCCAAAAGATCGCCAAGCCGGCGGTTAGCTTTGGTGGCAAGTTCCGCATTATCGACTTTTCGCTCTCCAACTGCTCCAACTCGGGCATCGACACGGTGGGTGTTCTGACGCAGTATCGCCCCTACCTGCTGCATGCCTACGTGGGCTCCGGCGAGGCGTGGGATCTGGACAGCCGCGACGGTGGCGTGTCAATCCTGCCGCCGTACGAGACGCAGACCGGTGGCGCCTGGTATGCGGGCACGGCGGACGCCATTACGCAAAACCTCGACTACATCAAGGCCAACGACCCCAAGTACGTCCTGATTCTTTCGGGCGATCACCTGTATCGCATGGACTACCGCAAGATGCTCAAGACGCACATTGAGAACAACGCCGACCTCACGGTGAGCGTTATGCCCGTGCCGTGGGAGGAGGCCAGCCGCTTTGGCATCCTGACCACCGACCCCGAGGACGGCCGCATCACCAAGTTCACCGAGAAGCCCGATAAGCCCGATTCGAATCTCGCCTCCATGGGCATCTACATCTTCTCGGCCGACGTGCTGATCGAGGCGCTCGAGGAGGACGCTCTGGACCAGCGCTCGAGCCACGACTTTGGCAAAGACATCATCCCCAAGCTGCTCGGCGAGGGCAAGCGCCTGTACAGCTACGAGTTCCACGGCTTTTGGAAGGACGTCGGCACCATCGCCAGCTTCCACGAGACCTCGATGGACCTGCTGGGCAACAACCCCGAGTTCGATCTGTTTGACAAGCACTTCCCCATCATGTCCAACATCACCACGCGTCCGCCGCACTACATTGGTCCGGATGGTCGCCTGGACGACTGCTTGGTCTCCAACGGCTGCAAGATCTACGGCACCGCTCGCCACTCGATCCTTTCGACCGATGTCATCATCGAGGAGCGCGCCGTGGTCGAGGATTCCGTGCTGCTGCCGGGTGCGCACGTTAAGAGCGGCGCGCACATCTGCCGCGCTATTTTGGGCGAGAACTCCACGGTCGAAGAGGGCGTGAAGCTCGGCTCTGTCGATACCACCAAGGATACGGCCGTCGTTGGAAATGACGTCGTTATCGGGAAGGGGGAATGATCCGATGATCAATCGCAAGGCCATCGGTTATATCACCGCTAACTACTCTTCGACCTACGGCAGCGTGCTGCTCAAGGACCGCCCCATCGCGTCCGTCCCGTTTTTGGGCCGCTACCGCCTGATCGACTTCCCGCTGTCCAACATGATGAATGCCGGCATTAAGACCGTCGGTGTCGTCATGCCGGGCAACTACCGCTCGCTGATCGACCACGTGGGCTCGGGCAAGGACTGGGGCCTGGACCGCAAGAAGGGCGGCCTGTTCATGGTCCCCGGCAACGCGTATGGCACCACCAAGGGCGGCATGCGCTTCCTGCTGCGCGACATCATCTCCAACAAGACGCTGTTCCAGCGCTCGGACAAGCCTTATGTTGTGATGATGGGCACCAACATCATCTTCAATATGGACCTCAACACCATCATCGACGCGCACGAGAACTCCGGTGCCCAGATGACCGTGGTGTACTGCAAGGCCACGCGCAACGTCGATGACGAGACCAAGCTCGAAATTAACGAGAACGGCCGCCTGACGGGCGTGAGCGCTGGCGTCGTGTACGGCGACAACGCCTCTATGGACTGCTGCATCGTCAACCGCGAGACGCTGCTCGAGATCATCGACCACTACCAGGCTGCCGACTATCTGGACCTGCTCGAGGCACTCCAGGGCGACTTTGGCAACATCGACGTGTGCAGCTACGAGTACAAGGGCGAGGTCGTGGGCGTGTTTAGCGAGAAGTCGCTGTATCGCCGCAGCATGGACCTACTTGACCAGACTGTGGCCGACCAGCTCTTTGACCCCGAGCGCCCGATTCTGACCAAGGCTCACGACGTGCCGCCTTCGCGCTATGCGACCGGCAGCCATGCTTGCAACTCGATCATCTCGGCCGGCTGCATCATCAAGGGCACCGTGCGCAACTCGATTCTGTCGCGCGGCGTCGTGGTCGAGGAAGGCGCTTCGGTGACCAACTCGATCATCAACCAGAGCTGCATCATCAAGAGCGGCGCCCGCGTTGAGAACGCCATCCTGGACAAGAACAACGTGGTTCCCACCAACACCGAGCTTCGCGGCACGCCCGAGAACATCCTGGTACTGGGCAAGGCTCCGTTAACTTCCGACACCACCATCGTACGTTAACGTTGGCACCGCAACATCGCTCGTAACATGTAGAATAGCCGCCCGGTTAGCGCCAGGCGGCTATTCTCGAATTGCAACATGGGAGACAATATGGCAGATTCCAGCAAAAAGATGCAGATCGTGTTTGCCTCGGCCGAGTGCGCACCGTTTGTAAAGACCGGTGGCCTGGGCGACGTGGCGGGCTCGCTGCCTGCGGCGCTTGTGCGCGCCGGCGCCGAAGTCATCGTGATGGTGCCCAAGTACGCCACCATCAAGGACGAGTACAAGGCGCAGATGGAGCACTTCTCCGACTTTTACGTGAGCCTGGGCTGGCGCAATGAGTACTGCGGACTTGAGAAGCTCGAGCACGATGGCGTCACTTATATGTTCATCGATAACGAGCGCTACTTTGCGCGCGACTATCCGTACGGCTTCTTTGACGACGGCGAGCGTTTTGCGTTCTTCTCCAAGGCCATCACCGAGAGCCTGCAGCACCTGCCGACCGGCTTTGAGTGCGACATCCTGCACTGCAACGACTGGCAGACGGCACTGGCGCCCGTGTTTTTGCGCGAGTTCTACCAGGGCCTGCCGCTGTACGACCGCGTCAAGACCGTGTTCTCGATCCACAACGTGGCGTTTCAGGGCCAGTTTAGCGACACCGTGATGGAGGATATCCTGGGTGTGGCGCATATTCCGGCGGCCGCCTCGCAGCTGCGTTGCGACGCCTGCAGCATCAACTACATGCTGGGCGCCCTGCGCTATGCCGACGCCATCACTACGGTGAGCCCCACCTATGCCAACGAGATCCAGACGCCCGAATTTGGCGAGGGCCTGGACGGTGTTCTGCGCGAACGTTCGTACGCGCTGCAGGGCATTTTGAATGGCATCGACGTCGCGCGCTTTGACCCGGCGACCGACAAGCGCATTGCCGCCAACTACACCGTTGAGGATCGTTCCGGCAAGGCCGTGTGCAAGGCCAAGCTGCAGGAAGAGCTGGGGCTCGAGGTTCGCGACGACCGTCCGCTCATGGTCATGGTCACGCGTCTGACGCGCCAGAAGGGCATGGACCTGGTCATGTACGCGCTCGACCGCATCCTTGCCGGCGGCGTGCAGGTGGCGGTGCTGGGCACTGGCGACCGCGACTACGAGGACGGCCTGCGTTACTTCCAGGACAAGTACCCCGGCACCATGGCCGCACGCATCGAGTTCGATCCGGCGCTGTCGCAGCGCATGTATGCTGCCGCCGACATGTTCCTGATGCCTTCGAAGTTTGAACCCTGCGGCTTGTCGCAGATCATCGCCATGCGCTACGGCACGCTGCCCATCGTGCGCGAGACCGGTGGCCTGAAGGACACTGTGATTCCGTACAACGAGTTTACCGGCGAGGGTACGGGATTCTCGTTTAGCAACTTTAGCGGCGACGAGATGGGCGATGCGGTGTTCCGCGCGGCTCGTTTGTTCTGGGATAACCGCGACGCTTGGAATCAGCTGGTCACACAGGCCATGAGCCAGGACTTTAGCTGGACGCGCTCGGCCGATAAGTATCTGGACCTGTACTTCTTTATGCACCCGGAGATTGAGAGGCCGGTGGCTGTGGTTGAGACTGCGGCTGAGGAGCCTGTGGCGACTGATAAGGAGCCCGCTGCCGCCGAGGAGCCCAAGACTGAAGAGAAACCGGCTGCAGAGGCCGAGGTTAAGCCCACGACTAAGCCTGCCGCCAAGAAGACGACGACCCGCAAGACGACAGCTAAGAAGGCCACAACCACGAAGGCCGCTGCTAGCAAGACAACCGCTGCTAAGGCAACGTCCACGCGCAAGCGTACGACCGCTGCAGCCAAAAAGGCCGCCGAGGCCGAGGTCGCTCCCGGGGTAAAGGTCGAGCCCGCGGCAAAGGCTCCGGCCAAGACCTCTACCAAGAAGACGGCTGCGACCAAGACCACGACCACCAAGAAGGCCGCGGCTACGAAGTCGACGACGACCAAGGCTGCTACGACGAAGACCGCTATGAAGACCACCACGAAGGCTGCTGCAAAGCCCGCCGTCAAGGTCGAGGAGGCGGGTGCCGAGCCCAAGACCGAGGCAAAGCCGGTCGCCAAGACCACCATGCGCAAGCGCACCACGACGACCAAGAAAACCACGACCAAGGCCGCTGCTCCCAAGGCAGAGGCTAAGGCCGAGGACAAGCCCGCAGTAAAGGACGAGCCGGCAACGAAGGCCGCCGAGGTTAAAACCGCTCCCAAGGCTAAGGCAAAGACCGAGTCAGCCAAGGAGGCCCCGATCTCCCCCGCCACTCCGGCCGAGGAAAAGGCTCCGACCAAGAAGACATCAGTCCGCAAGGCCACGGCCACCCGCAAGCGCCGCTAGCCCACAGGCGATCCAAAACCTAATCAAACCCTAAGTAAGGGGCGCTCCAACCGGGCGCCCCTTCTCTGTAGATAGTTGGTAAAACGATTTTCTAGGACAACCGTTCGCCGATGGTAAACGGATGTTGTTTATACAGCCTGTGTACAACAGATATACTTACATTCTGTGCGTAAAGCCCATGGCCAGCAGGCCATGATTCTATTGAACTGGACCGTACTATGAGATTGATACACAACAGCCGTCTGCCGCAGTTTCGCACTCCGTTTGGCGCTGTGACCACAGGAACTACCCTTTCGCTCTCAGTGATTTTGGAGGATGCCGATCCCGCGCAGGCAACGCTTACGCTGCGCACCTGGGTCGATGAGATCGGCGAGTCTCGGTATCCTATGACGTACGAAGGCGACGGCATATTTACCGCAGAGCTTGAGTGCACCGAGCCCTGTCTTATCTGGTACAGCTTTATCTGCAATATCGAGGGCCAGCCCGAGGTCCGCTTGGGAGCACCACAGGGACGCACCGGCGGCGAGGGCGTAACCTACGACTACGCCGAGGTGCCGTCATTCCAGGTCACCGTCTACAAACACCGTGAGGTTCGTCCCGAGTGGTACGAGCGCGGTATGGTCTACCAGATCTTCCCCGATCGCTATGCCCGCGACGAAAACTGGCGCGAGCGCACGCTTGCCGAGGTCGAAAAACCGCGAAACGGAATCCAGCGCCGCATGGTCGAGGACTGGAACGAACCGCCCGAGTACGAGCGTGCCGAAGACGGCTCCATCAAGACCTGGGATTTTTACGGCGGCTCACTCAAGGGTATCCAAAATGACCTGCCCCGCATCGCTGAGCTGGGCTTTACAGCTATCTACCTCAACCCCATATTTGAAGCCGCGAGCAACCACCGCTACGACACCGCCGATTACACCAAGATTGATCCGATTCTGGGCACCGAGCAAGACTTTACGGAGTTGTGCAAGGCGGCCGAGAAGCTAGGCATTTCCATCATTCTGGACGGTGTGTTCAACCACACGGGCGACGATTCGATCTACTTCAACCGCTACGGCAACTACCCCGGCGTGGGCGCGTGGCAAAGCGAGGATTCGCCGTGGCGCGATGCGTTTTATTTCCACGAGGACGGCTCGTACGACTGCTGGTGGGGTGTGGGCAATATGCCCGCCATTAATGAGAGCTCCGAACTGGTACGCGAGCGGCTCCTGGGCAAGGACGGCGTCATTCGTAAATGGCTGCGCGCCGGCGCTCACGGCTGGCGCCTCGATGTGGCCGACGAGCTTTCCGATGACTTCCTGACCGAGATTAAGAAGGCAGTACTTGCCGAAAAGCCTGACGCACTGTTGCTCGGCGAAGTCTGGGAAGATGCCTCCAACAAGATCAGCTACGGCCATCTGCGTCGCTATCTGCAAGGCTCCGAGCTCGACTCGGCCATGGATTACCCCTTCCGCGACATGGTCATTGGCTTTTTGATGGGCTACAAAAACGCCTACCAAGCTGCCGAGGATATCGAGACCCTGCGCGAGAACTATCCGCGTGAGGCCCTGTCTTGCGCGCTCAACCTGCTGTCGAGCCACGACCGTCCGCGCATTATCTCGGTGCTCGGCGGCGGCCCTGACGAGTCACAGCTGCCCGAGTGCGAGCGCAGCAAATGGCGCCTGGACGAGAACGCAATGGGCCTGGCCAAAAGCCGTTTTTGGCTCGCGACGCTCATGCAGATGACGTTCCCCGGTGTGCCTTCGATTTACTATGGTGACGAGTACGGCCTTGAGGGCCTGACCGATCCGGGTAATCGCCGCACGCTGCCTTTGAAAGAAGACCTGCACGACTTAGATACACTCGCCATCCTTAAAAACGCCTCGGCCGTGCGCCGCGCCCTGCCGTTTATGATCGACGGTGAAATCAAGGCCTTCGCGCTCAATGACGAAGTGCTGGCCTACAACCGTACCGGTAACGACGGCGAGTCCGCGACCGTAATCATCAACCGCAGCCTGCGCAATTCACACCGGGTGACGATTCCGGCACTCGGCGAATGCGCGAGCGATGTGATTAGCGGTCACGAGTGCGAGATCCACAACGGTACCGTCACGCTCGATCTTTATCCGCTGGGCTCGTCGATCATCTATCACCACGCCGAGCAGCGTCTGCAAGAGCCGCTCGATCACGGCGCGGGTGTTGTGTGCCATATCACATCGGTGCCGACCGACGACGGCAAGCCCGGCACGATCGGCGCGCCCACGCGTCGCTTTATCGACCATCTGGCCGCCATGGGCATGCGCTACTGGCAGGTCCTGCCCGTCAACCCAACGGACTTCTTCCGCTCCCCTTACGCCGGTCCTTCGGCCTTTGCAGGCAATATCGACCTGCTTCCCGAAAGCCCCGAGGAGCTGGCCGCCGACTTTGAGACCTGGAAGGCCCACGGCGGCGAGGATGCCGATCCGCTGTACACCGCGTTTAAACATCGCAATGCCGATTGGCTCGAGAAGTACTGCGTCTATATGGCCGTCAAAAAGTACTTTGAGGGCGAATCGCGCCACGATTGGCCGGCAGATGTTGCGCGCTACAACGAGCATCTGATCGACGATAAACGTTTCCACGACGAGGCCGAGCTTCAGGCGTACATGCAGTACCGCTTTGACCTGGCTTGGTGTGAGCTCATGAACTATGCGCACAAGAAAGGCATCGAGGTTATCGGCGATATTCCTATGTACGTGTCCGACGATTCGGCAGACGCGTGGAGCGAGCCCGAGAACTTCTGGCTGTCCGATACCGGCAAGGCGATTGAGATTTCCGGCGCGCCGCCCGACAACTTTGCGCCCGAGGGCCAGGTGTGGGGCAACCCGACGTTCCGCTGGGACCACATGAAGCAGAACGGCTATAGCTGGTGGATGGATCGCCTGCGCCGCGCGTTCTCGCTCTACGACCGCGTGCGCCTGGATCACTTCCTGGGCTTCCACAGCTATTTCAGCATTCCCGCGGGCAAGGCATGCGCCGACGGGCGTTGGCTGGCAGGACCGGGCAAAGACCTGTTCCAGACCGCCTATGACGAGCTGGGGCCGCTCAACTTTATCGCTGAGGACTTGGGCTATCTGACGCCCGGTGTTCGCGCCATGGCTTCGACCTGTGGTTTCCCCGGCATGGATGTACTGGAGTTTAGCGATTACGACGTTCGTTGCGGTGTGCATCCCACGCCCGGCAAGATTCTGTACACCTCGACGCACGATACGTCGACGCTGGCCGGTTGGTGCACGCGTTCCTTTGCGGGCGGCGATGAACCGAGCGGTGTTGATGTGGCGGCCAAGCTGATGAGCGATGCGCTTGCAAGCGACGCTCCCCTGGTGATGATGCCGCTGCAGGATGTTCTGGGACTTGGCGACGACGCGCGCATGAACGTTCCGGGCGTTGCCACGGGCAACTGGACCTGGCAGGCTGACGAGGCGGACATTGCGGCCGCCGAGAACAAAACCGCACAGCTCCTGCGCAACAACCATAGATTCTGGGGCGAAGCGTGATAAAACCCCCGATATAGGGTACAGTTACAGACGTTTGAATTTTTGCGGGCAGAGTAATCTGCCCGCTTTGTGCTGAAAAGGAAGTATTATGGCGCGCTACGATTACAAGTGCTCGAGCTGCGGCAACGTGTTTGAGGTTGAGCATCCCATGTCCGAGACTCCCGAGGTCGTGTGCCCGAGCTGCGGTGCCCCGGCGGCCAAGACGTTCTCGGCCAGCGGCATTAAATTTGAGGGTAGCGGTTTCTACAACACCGACCAGCGAAGCGGCGGCTCCAGCACCAGCGCCACCAGCGGCTGCTGCGCCAACTGCCCGCATAACCACTAGGAACCAAGCAGCCCCGCGACCGACACCGATCGCGGGGCTGCTTCTTTGGCTACCCAAGTTTCCTAATGAGTTGCGGTGAAATAAGGACTGTTTGGCGGGCAGAAGCCGCTATTCAATCCCTATTTCACCGCAACTTAGTCGTTACTTGCGGACCAGCCTGGCGCAGAAGTGGCCGTCGTAGGAGTCGGCGTTTACCGGCACGCTTTGGAAGAGGCCCCGATCGTTCTGGCGTACGGATACGAGCTTCTTGGCCTGATCGAACTCGGGGAGCTGCAGAATCTGTGCCTCGGAGAGCGGCGCTACAGTAAAGCCGGTGCCCTCAGGAGAGTTCAAGAAAGCATCCACCACCTGCGTGTTCTCCTCGTCGAAGACCGAGCACGTCGCATAGATGAGCTCGCCGCCGGCAGCTACGCGCGCAGCAGCCTCTTTGAGCATCATCAACTGCAGCTTGGGCAGCTCGCACGTGACGTCACACTCGGCCAGGCGCCACGGAATCTCGGGATGGCGGCGCATGGTGCCGGTGCCCGAACACGGCGCATCGATAAAGACCGTGTCGAACTTAACCGGATTGCCAAGCATGGCATCAAACGATGTCAGTACTTCATCAAGCTCGCAGGCATCACCCGAAACCGTACGAACGCCCTGAATACCGGCCTTATGAAGGCGAGCGAGATTCAGATCGCACTTACGGTCATGAAGATCAAGTGCCGTATGCTGACGCTCATAGCCGGCGCGCTTGGCCTGGCACATCATCACATAGGTCTTGGTACCGCGACCGGCACCAATCTCAAGGCAGCTGCCAGGGCGCGTGGCAGCTGTTGCGATAAGCTGGGCGTTGAGATCAGATGCCACCGCGGCAGCACGCTCAAACACACCCGAAGCAACGGTAACCTGGGCATCAACCGGCGCATGGCAGCCGGGAAACACAGGCGCCACAAGCTGCGAGATATACGGATCGGGCTTGGTCGCAAAGGCGTTCTCATGCAGGGCCAGCGGCGCGGGGGCTAGATTACCGGCAAAGTTAAGCGCGCCCTCAGGCGAGTCGAACGATGCCATAATGCGAGCGCACAGCCAACGCGGCAGTCCCATCAGGCGCGACAGACGAACCAAGCGTCGCTCAGACTCATCCACATCGGACGCAGTAGCAAAGTCCTCAACGTTGTCCGCGACCTTATGCAGCACGGCATTGGCCAAGCCAGCGGCAGACTTAGCTCCGCTGCGAACTAGCTCAACGCCCTGACTCACCGCAACGCGACCAGGGGTATGTAGGTAGAGCATCTCGAAGGCCGAGATACGAAGCGCCATGCGAACACGCGGCGCAACCTTTTTGGGCTTATCGAGAAACTGATCGAGCAGCTCGTCCAAAATACCCTGCGTGGCGGCCACACCGAGCGCCAAGCGGGCGGCAAAAGCAGAATCGCGCTGGTCAATGGCCTTGGCCGAAGCACGGGACGAGAGCACGTCACGCGCGTACATGCCGCGGCGATCGGCCTCCATCAGCACATCGAGCGCAAGCTTGCGCGCGGGAGAAAGCTTGCTCATGACAAAACACCCCACGAAAGATCGACACCCTGCAGGCCAGCAGCCCAAGCAGAAGCAGCCATAGCACGCTTGCCATCGGGCTTAACCTCGAGCAACTCAACCGAGCCATCGGAAAGACCCAGGTAAACACGCTTGGCCTTAACGTCAACGGCGCCCTCGCCAAGCGAAACATCGGCCAGCGTAGCATCGAGCACACGCACGGTCTTGCCGGCAATCACGCAACGAGCAGGCGCGGTATCGGACGAAGCGAGCACATGACGCACGCAATCGAGCGCAGCCATCTGCGGATCCAGACGCATCTCCTGCTTGGAAATCTTGGCAGCATGGGTAACGAGTGCCTCATCCTGCTCAGTCCACACGGCGGTGCCATCGGCAACAGAAGGAAGCGTATCGGCAAGCAGTTTGCCGCCAAGCTCACCAAGCTCCATGGTCAGCGCCTCAGCATGCTTACCGGCAACCGAGGTCGAGGCCTGTGCGCAATAAGCGCCGGTATCCACGCCATGCCCAATACGCATAATGGAAACACCAGCAACCTCATCACCAGCGAGAATCGCACGCTGAATAGGAGCAGCCCCACGCCAACGAGGCAGCAAGGACGCATGAACATTCACAATACCAAGCGGCGCCATATGCAGCACCTCATCCGGCAAAATACAGCCATAAGCAGCCACACAGAAAATATCGGCCTGGGCAGCCTGAAGCGCCTCAACGACCTCAGGCGTCATACGATTAGCCTCAACAACCGGCAACCCCAGCTCAAGCGCCTTAGCCTTAACAGGAGACGGCTCGAGCTTCTTACCGCGTCCACGAACAGCGTCGGGACGAGTAACAACAAGCGCAATCTCATTCCCAGCCTCAACAAGCGAAGCCAACGAAGGCACAGCAAAATCAGGCGTACCCATAAACACAATACGCATAAAGAACGTCTCCCCTCAACCAAAGCCGAGACGGCTACAAATAACAGCGGAAAGCCAAGTACTCAGCCCATCCGCAATAACAATTCAACAAAGACAAATATACCCAAAAACAAAGAAAGAGCCGCATAAAAGCAGCCCTTCCAACAAAGCACCTATCAGCGAAGACGCCCTTCCCTGGCCCGACGGCACCCGGGAGAGACAAGCAGCGTCAACGTAGTCCCTGGGGCGCCCGCCTATATCGTCCCGCGCGCAGTT
>CABUUJ010000032.1 GCA_902494715.1 uncultured Collinsella sp. | reverse complement strand
TTCCTATTAGATTAAGTGAGCGATCAGGGAATCGCACTCCCCCTGCCGAGTTACCGCAGGTGCCCGCTCTGGCGTTGCTTTTCAGAACATCCCGCAGGACGCAAGAAACCCCCGCCGCACGAAGTGCGCAGCGGGGGTTTCTTGCATGTCCGAGGACGTTCTGAAAAGAAACACCAGGGCGGGCCCGGACGAGAACAACCGACTACAGGTCGATGTGCGATTCCTTGATCGGGAACGGCTCGGCGAAGTGGCAGGCGCAGCAGTGACCCGGTGCAACTTCCTTAAACTCGGGAAGCTTCTCGGAGCAGATACCCTGCGCGATCGGGCAGCGCGTGTGGAAACGGCAGCCGGTCGGCGGATCCAGCGGTGACGGCGGATCGCCGGCGAGGATGATGCGCTTGCGGGTCTTCTGGATATCAGGATCGGGAACCGGCACGGCAGACAGCAGCGACTGCGTGTACGGATGGTGAGGCTCGCTGTAGAGCGTCTTCCAGTCCGAAACCTCGACCATCTTACCCAGATACATAACGGCAACGCGATCGGAGATGTGCTGCACGACGGACAGATCGTGGGCGATAAACAGATATGCGGTACCGAACTTGTCCTGCAGTTCCTTGAGCAGGTTCAGAACCTGGGCCTGAATGGACACATCAAGAGCGGATACCGGCTCGTCGCAGATAATCAGCTTGGGCTTCAGCGCAAATGCGCGGGCAATGCCGACGCGCTGACGCTGGCCGCCCGAGAACTCATGGGGATAGCGGTTAATGTGCTCGGGGTTCAGTCCAACGACGTCGAGAAGCTCGCGGACGCGCTCAATGCGCTCCTCCTTGGTTCCCACGCCGTGAATGGTCATGGGCTCGGAGACGATCTCGCCGATGGTCATACGGGGATTCAGCGAAGCATAAGGATCCTGGAAGATAAACTGCATGTCACGACGCATGTCCTTGATCTCATGCTTGTTCATCTCAGCAACATCTTTACCCTGGAAGAACACCTTGCCGGCGGTCGGCTTGGTCAAGCGCATGATGGTGCGGCCCGTTGTGGACTTACCGCAACCAGACTCACCAACCAGACCAAAGGTCTCGCCAGGATAAATCTCGAAAGAGATGTCATTTACAGCAGAGACGACACGCTTGGAAAAACGCTTGGCGAACATGCCGGACTCTGCGGGGAACTCCTTAGAGAGGTGCTCGACCTTCAGCAGCGGGGTGCGCTCGTTATTGTCTGCCATTTACGCCTCGCCTCCCTTCTTGGAATCCTTGCGCGTACGGGACGTCTCAGGGGCGTTCTTGAGGAACTCGGGGTCACCGGAATAATGGCACGCAGAATAGTGGCCGGACTCGGTGACAACACGCTCGGGGCGCTGCTTGCGGCACTTATCGGTTGCATAGGGGCAACGAGGCGAGAACACGCAGCCCTCGGGCAGGTTCATGAGCGAAGGCGGGTTGCCGTGAATCGGCGTAAGCGGCTTCTTCTCATCGATAGCCTGCTCCGGGATGGAGCGAATAAGGCCCCAGGTGTAGGGGTGACGGCTCTCGTAGAATATTTCCTCAGCAGTACCGAACTCGACGGGACGGCCGGCGTACATAACCATGATCTTATCGGCCATATCGGCGACGACGCCCAGGTCATGGGTAATCATGATGATGGCGTTGCCGTTCTTCTCCTGCATTTCCTGCATAAGCTCAATAATCTGAGCCTGGATGGTAACGTCCAGGGCAGTCGTGGGCTCATCGGCAATCAGAATATCGGGATCGCAGGCAAGAGCCATGGCGATCATAACGCGCTGACGCATACCGCCAGAGAACTGATGCGGATACTCATTGACGCGCTTCTCGGGCTCGGGAATGCCAACGAGGTCCAAAAGCTCGGTGGCGCGCTTGAGCGCCTCCTGCTTGGAGTAACCACGGTGCAGACGAAGCCC
The DNA here is from genome assembly GCA_902494715.1 of uncultured Collinsella sp. Classification (GTDB taxonomy): domain Bacteria; phylum Actinomycetota; class Coriobacteriia; order Coriobacteriales; family Coriobacteriaceae; genus Collinsella. The sequence goes on along the minus strand of CABUUJ010000032.1, from coordinate 22,910 downwards.
CTCGCCCACCTGCTTGCCGATCTTGTAGACCGGGTTCAAGGAGGTCATAGGATCCTGGAAGATCATCGCGATATCGTTGCCACGAATATGCTGCATCTCTTCCTCGGTCATCTCGAGGATGGAGCGGCCGCGATAGCGAACGTCACCGCCCTCAATCTTTCCCGGAGGCATCGAGATAAGACCCATGATGGTCATGGCGGTCACGGACTTACCAGAGCCGGACTCGCCGACGACACCCAGGGTCTCGCCGCGATCGAGCGTATAGGACACACCGTCGACAGCGCGAACGACGCCATCCTCGGTATGGAAATACATCTTAAGGTCATCGACCTCGAGTAGATGCTGGCCCTCGGGAACCGGCTGGTCCTTCAGGTCCACATAGTTCTTGTTCTTCTTCATCCTTATGCGTCCTTCATCTTGACGTCGAGGGCGTCGCGCAGACCGTCACCCAGCAGGGTGAAGGCGAGCACCGTCGAGAGAATTGCCAGACCGGGCATGATCATCATCCAGGGAGCGGTCAGAAGATACTGCTGACCGTCCTGAATCATGGAGCCCCACGAAGGCGTAGGCGGAATAACGCCCATGCCGAGGAAGGACAGAGCGGACTCGGTCAGAATGGCGCCACCAATGTTCATGGTCGCGTAGACCACGATGGAGGCGACGGAGTTCGGGAAGATGTGACGTACAACGATACGAGCATCAGATGCACCCATCGCGCGCGCAGCATCAACATAGTCGTTTTCCTTGACCGTCAGGATTGCAGATCGGAAGACGCGCGCAATCGAAGGCCAGCCGAGAATGCCGATGGCGATAAAGACGTTCTGAAGACCACGGCCGATAACGGCGATCATGGCGACAACGAACAGCACGTACGGGAACGCCAGGAAGATGTCCGCACAGCGCATGATGATCGTATCCCAGATGCCGCCGTAGAAACCGGCCAGGGCGCCCATGACCAGACCGATCAACGTGGAGATGGCGGTGGCCATAATGCCGACGGACAGCGAAACGCGTGCACCGTAGATAACACGGACGAGAATGTCGCGACCGAGGGCATCGGTGCCAAACGGGTGCTCGGCACACGGAGCCAGTAACGATGTCTCGGCCATGGTGGTCGAATCGGAAGCCGTCGGCGAACCGAGCCAGGGCTTAGCCCACAGATCTGCGGTCAGGGCAACCACAACGACGATGATGATCCAGCAGACACCGATAACGGCGAGCTTGTTCTTACGAAGACGCTTAAAAGCGTCGCCCCACAGCGTGCGGGACTTGGCGGGAGCAGATGCGCCCTTGGTGGCGGTAGCCTGCTCCTGAGACTGAGAATCAGTTTCCTGCATGAGACGTACCTCCCTTAGGCCTTATCCGACGGACCGCCAAGGCGGATGCGCGGGTCGAGGAATGCATAGCTGATGTCGACGAGTAGGTTGATCACCATGACGACGACGACGATGAGCGTAACGCCGCCCATAACGATGGGCCAGTCACGCATGCTGATGGCGCGATAGACCTCATAGCCGATACCGGGCCAGTTGAAGACCGTCTCGGTCAGGATGGCGCCCGAAAGCATGCCACCGAAGTCGACACCAATATAGGTAACGACGGGAATGAGTGCATTCTTAAGCGCATGCTTGATGATGATCGCGCGATTGGAGAGACCCTTGGCCTTTGCCGTACGGATGTAATCCTGGTTCATGACGTCAAGCAGCTGCGAGCGCATAATGCGCGCAGCATAAGCGGTCGAAACCGAAGCCAGCGTAATGGTCGGAAGCACATAGTGCATCCAATCCTGATACTGAGAGCTGGAACCGCCGGCACCCGAGATCGGCATGGAGATTGCACCGCCCGTGGCGTCCTTGAGGATGACGCCAAAGAACAGCTGCAGCAACATACCGAGCCAGAAGGCCGGGACCGCAACGAGGATCGACGTGGTGAGCGTTACCAAAATATCCCAGAAGGAATAACGCTTTACCGCCGAAATGATACCCGCACCGATACCCATGATTGCCTCGAGCACGATGGCGCACGCGGCAAGTTTGACCGTATACGGATACTTCTGGGCAAAGATTTCCGTAACCGGCAGCTTGCGCTGATACGAATTGCCCAGATCGCCATGAAGCAGGCCGTTCATGTAATACAAGTAACGGTCCACGAGCGACGTTTGAACGGGGTCGCCGTTCTCGTCAAGGATCGCGTTGCCGTCCTCGTCCGTCTGGACCAGGTGATAGCGGACGCGAAGCTGAAGCTCCACCTCGGGGGACAGAGCCTTGTCTCCACCGATCAGCTTGATCGGATCTCCCGGCACGATATTCTGGAGGGCGAACAGAATCAGCGTAACGCCCAAAAACACCGGGATGAACTGAAGCACACGTTTAACGATGTACTTACCCATACCACTCCCCTATCTAGGGATTAACCTAAATGGGATGCCGATCGCCAGACCGGCATCCCAAAATTACCATCAGCCAGTTTACCCCAGGTTAGGGAGAACTGTATGTTTCCCATGAGGTCTACGTAAATACTTGACCCTCACGGAAGCTGCAAACTCTTAGGCGAGCTCAGCGGTACCCAGATCGGCGTGCTTCTGCGGATCGACATAGAGGTGCTTAATGCGATCGGAGCCGGCGATGGTGTGCGTGTAGAACATAATCGGGATGACCGGGCAGTCGGCAGCGACCATTGCGTCGGCCTCCTGCATCTTAGCGACGCGCTCTTCGTCGTCAACCGTGGTACGAGCCTCGTCGACCTTGGCGTCGAACTCGGGGTTGTTGTAACCAGAACGGTTGTCGCCACCGAGAGAGTCGGAGTGGAACAGCGGATACAGGAAATTGTCCATGATCGGGTAGTCGGCAATCCAGCCCAGACGACCGAACTCATAGTCGAAGTTCTGATACTGCTCGAGCAGGGCAGACCACTCGGGCGTATCGGAAGTAGCGTTAACGCCCACCTTGGCAAGGTCACCGATGATGGACTCCATGATCTCCTTGTGGCCACCGTCCTGGTTGTAGGACAGCTGCACGTTAATGCCACGATCGCCGTTGGCGTCAGCGGGAGCAACCTTGTCGAGGTACTCGTTAGCCTTGTCGACGTCGTAGGCGCAGAACTCCCATGCGCCCTCCTTGTAGCCATCGATGCCCGGAGGAACAATGCCGTCGGCGGGGGTACGGGTACCCTTGAAGATGGTCTTGCAGATGGCCTCACGGTTGATGGCCAGGGAAATGCCCCTACGCAGGTCGGCGTTGTTGAACGGCTCGGCCGTGTTGTTGCAGGTCAGGTAGTAGGTGGAAGGCTCGGAGCCGAGCAGCATGCGCTCGCCGTCGCCCATGGTGTAGCCGTCCTTGGACACGCCGCGATCCTTCTTAGCGGCATCGATCTGAGCAACGGGAACGTCGCAAACATCGAGGTTACCGGCCTGGAACTCCTTGTAAGCGGTCTCCATGTCCTTGATGACCTGGAAGTGGATGCCATCGATCTTGGCCTTGTCGCCATAGTAATCGTCGAACTTCTTGAGGTTGATCTCCTGACCATCCTCCCACTTGCCGTCCATCATGAACGGGCCGTTACCGACCGGTGCAAGATAGAAGCTCTTGGCATCGGCCTCGGCGCACTCGGGAACCGGGGCCAGAGCCGGGTGAGAGGCGACGAAGGGGAAGTCGGCGTAAGCGGAAGACAGCTTGACGACGAGGGTCTCATCGTCGGGGCAGGTAACACCGCTGAGCTCGGTAGCGTTACCGGCAAGCAGATCGTCATAGCCCTCGACCATGGAAAGGTGATAGGAGACCTCGGACGGGCCATACTCGGTAGCGATGGCCGACTTGGTGTTGACCAGACGCTCCCAACCGAGCTTGAAGGACTTGGAGGTAACGTCGTCACCGTTGTGGAACTTGGCCTTCTTGATCTTGAAGGTGAACTCGGTGGCGTCGTCGTTGGCCTCAAAGGACTCGCAAGCCAGCGGAACGATCTCGCCCTTCTCGGCGTCATAAGAGGTCAGAGCGTCAAAGAGCTGGTACTCGACCTGAGTGCCCTGGTCCTCCTGGACATTGTAGGGGTCGATGCAGACCGGGTTGTTAATGTAGAAGTTCAGCGTCGAACCGGACTCAGAACCGGAAGTGTCGCCGCCCTTCTTGCCGCATGCGGCAAGAAAAGCCATGGAGCTCGCAGCGAGGGTGCCGCCAACAAAGGCGCGACGACCCATAACGGGCTGGTGGAACATAGAATCAGCCATGCCATCCTCCTTATGAGATAGGACAAAGAAATGTTCAGTCGGACATATGTCGAGACAATCCGATCCGAACCATCAAAACGCCGCCCGCTGCTATGGCTGGTTATGCACAACGGACCAACGTTTTGCAATACAGTAGCGCATTTTATGCACGATTTGGGGCTAATTCCGGTTAACGGTCGAGAATTTCTTTAGTTGGGCGCAGTATGTGGTGATATTTTTGACTCTGTTACGAATATGTAAACAAAAAAGGGTCCCACACTTGCGGAACCCTTTACAAGTACTTATGCGGCTCGTGATTAGTAGCCCACGATGCCCTGCGGGAAGAAGAACATGCACAGCACGACGCACACGGCAAACACGACAGCCATGATGACGGTCAGGCGGTCGAGGTTCTGCTCCATAACGCCTGTGGCAGAGCTGGAGTTATACAGCGAGCTAGCGATCATATCCGAAACGCCGGTACCCTTACCGGAATGCATCAGGACGAGAATCGTCAGCGCCACGGCAGAAACAGCCCAAACGACAAACAGAAGAATCTGAAACGGACCCATAGATAAGCTCCTTAATAGAACAATTCAAACTCCAGTACTGTACCACAATCCCCTGCCCTCCCCTACCTGCCACTCGGGGTCGGGGTAGAAATGGCAGAAATATCAAAAAGGGGGTTGCCCGAATATGGGCAACCCCCTCGCTTGAAAACGCTTGGAGTTTTCTTTTAGGCCTCGGTGGCGAGCACACGGCCCGTCATCTCGGCGGAAGGCTCCAGACCGGCCATGGTGAGCATAGTCGGGGCGATATCGGAGAGACGACCGTCCTCGATACCGGTGAGCTGTGCCTTCTCATCAACAATGATGAACGGCACGCGGTTGGTGGTGTGAGCCGTAAACGGATGCTTGGAACCGTCGGAAGCGACGTCAAACATGTGATCGGCGTTGCCGTGGTCGGCGGTGATCAGCGCAAAGCCGCCCTTGGCGAGAATCGCCGGGACAACCTTGGACAGGGCATCGTCAACGGCCTCGACAGCCTTGACGGCGGCGTCGAACACGCCGGTATGGCCAACCATGTCGCAGTTCGCGAAGTTCACGATGTAGAAATCAGCGCGATCCTCGTTGATTGCGGCGACGAGCTTCTCGGTAACCTCGGGAGCGCTCATCTCGGGCTGCAGATCGTAGGTAGCAACCTTGGGGGAAGCGACGAGCACGCGCTCCTCGCCCTCCTTGGGCTCCTCGATGCCACCGTTGAGGAAGAACGTCACGTGAGCGTACTTCTCGGTCTCGGCGGTGTGCAGCTGCTTCAGGCCATTGGCTGCGATGACGTCGGCCAGAACGTTCTCAGGGAACGTCTTGGCGAAGGCGACCTCGACGTCAAACGTCGGATCGTACTCGGTCATCGTCACAAAGTGCGAGAGCTTGATCTGCTCGCGCTCAAAGCCGTCGAACTCCTTGTCCGTGAACGCGCGAGTCATCTGACGGGCGCGGTCGGGACGGAAGTTGAAGAAGATGGCCGCGTCGCCCTCGTGGATGCCCTCATTATGGGCAGCAAAGGGCTCGACGAACTCATCGCCGCGCGGATCCTTCTCGTAGTAGGCCTTGATACCGGCAACGGGGTCGGTATCGGCATCGGACGCGTTGACCATGACGTCGTAGGCGCGCTGGATGCGCTCCCAACGATTATCGCGGTCCATAGCCCAATAACGGCCCGAGACGGTGGCAACGCGAGCGTCGCAACCGGTCTCCTCGGAGATCTTAGCCAGGAAGGCGCAGAACTCACTCATGTAACCGGCACCGGACTGCGGGTCGACGTCGCGGCCATCCATGAAGGCGTGGACGCGAACGGTCTTGACACCATGCTCGGCAGCCATCTTGACCAGAGCCTCGACGTGGTTCATGTGAGAATGAACACCGCCAGGGCTCATAAGGCCCATGAGGTGGAGAGTCTTGCCATCAGCCTTGACGTCGTCCATAGCCTTGACGAAGACCTCGTTCTTGGCGATGGAGCCATCCTTGATGGCGTTGTTGATGCGCGAAAGCTCCTGGAACACGATGCGGCCGGCACCGATGTTGAGGTGACCCACCTCGGAGTTACCCATCTGGCCATCGGGAAGACCCACGTCCTCGCCCGAAGCGCCGAGCGTGGTGTGGGGGTACTTCTCGTACAGGCTATCAAGGAAGGGCGTCTTAGCAGCGGCGACGGCGTTCTCGCCATCGGCCGGAGCCAGGCCGCAGCCGTCCATGATGATCAGGAGTGCAGGAAGATGACGCTGTGCCATATGTCCTACTCGCCTGCCTTGACGACCATAGAGGCGAAGTCGGCAGCCTTGAGCGAAGCGCCGCCCACGAGAGCACCGTCAACGTCGGGCTTGGCGACGAGCTCGGCGATGTTGCCGGGCTTGGCAGAGCCACCATAGAGAACGCGGATGCCGTTAGCGAGCTCCTCGCCGAACATCTCCTTGAGGGTCTCACGGATAGCGCCGCAGACCTCCTGGGCGTCATCGGCGGTAGCGGTCTTGCCGGTGCCGATGGCCCAGATGGGCTCGTAGGCTACAACGAGCTGCTTGGGGCATTTGATCTCGAGACCCTCGAGACCTGCCTTGACCTGGTTGCAGACGAAGTCGACATAGGTGCCGGCCTCGCGAACCTCCTCGGGCTCACCGCAGCAGAAGACGGGAACGATGCCAGCGGCAACGAGGGCCTTGGCCTTCTTGTTCATATCCTCGTCGGTCTCGTGGAAATATCCACGACGCTCGGAGTGACCGATGATGCAGTAAGTGCATCCAGCGGACTTGAGCATGTCGCAGGAGGACTCGCCGGTGTAGGCACCCTTTGCCTCCCAGTACACGTTCTGTGCACCGAGAGCGATGGGGGCAGCCTGCATGCGGGCGTGAACGGTGGTGATGTCGATGGTCGGAGGGCAAACGAGCACCTCGACGCCAGCCGGAACCTCGGGCAGAGCCTGAGCCAGCTCGTCGGCGAGCTTGGCGGCAGCGGCGACGTCGTTGTTCATCTTCCAGTTACCAGCGATAAGAAGGGTGCGATTAGGCATCGAGAAGCGCCTCCACTCCGGGCAGGGCCTTACCCTCGACGAGCTCCATGGAAGCGCCGCCACCGGTGGAGATCCAGCTCATCTTGTCGGCAAGATCGAACTTGTTGACGGCTGCGACGGAGTCGCCACCGCCGATGATGGAGGTGCCGCCGTTGGCCTTGAGCTCGGCAACAGCCTCGGCAACGGCCTTGGTGCCGTGCGCGAAGTTATCGAACTCGAAAACGCCCATGGGGCCGTTCCAGAAGACGGTCTTGGCGCCCTTGATGGCCTCGGCGTAAAGGGCCTCGGTCTTGGGGCCGATGTCCATGCCCATGCGATCCTCGGGGATGGCGTCGGAAGCGACGACCTCGCCCGTAGCGTCCTCGCCGAAGTGGTCGGCAACGAGGTTATCGATCGGGAGCAGGATCTTGACGCCCTTGTCCTCAGCCTTCTTGAGCATCTCTGCAGCGCGCTCGACCCAGTCCTCCTCTTTGAGGGAGGTACCGACGGTCTTGTAGCCCTTGGCCAGGAAGAAGGTGTAGGCCATGCCGCCACCGATGATCAGGGTGTCGGCGGAATCGATCAGATGATCGAGGACACCGATTTTGGAGGAAACCTTGGAACCGCCGACGATGGCGACGAAAGGACGCTCAGGATCAGCGAAGATGCCGGTCAGCGTGTCGACCTCCTTCTCAAGTAGGAAGCCTGCGACAGCGGGGAGATAGGCGGCCGGGCCCACGACGGAACCCTGTGCGCGGTGAGCGGTGCCGAAGGCGTCGAGAACGAAGATGTCGCCGTAGGAAGCGAGCTTCTTGGCGATCTCGGGATCGTTCTTCTTCTCGCGCTTATCGAAACGGACGTTCTCGAGAACGAGGACCTTGCCCGGCTCGACAGCCTCGACGGCCTTGGCGGCCTCCTCGCCGTAGGTGTCCTGGACGAAGCTGACGTCGAGACCGGAAAGCTCGGCGAGCTTGGCGGCAACCGGCTTGAGCGAAAGCTCGGGCTCGAAACCAGTGCCGGCAGGACGGCCAAGGTGGCTCATGAGGATGACGCGAGCGTTGTGCTCGACGAGATACTTGATGGTGGGAAGGGCAGCCTTGATGCGGGTGGTATCGCCCACGACGCCGTCCTTGATAGGCACATTGAAGTCAACGCGAACGAGAACGCGCTTGCCGTCGACATCGATGTCGCGGACGGTCTTCTTGGTAAAGGCCATGTTTGCTTCTACCTTTCGTACATGTGTGCACGTATGTGCGCACGGTTTCCAATAAAAAAGGACGCGACCCCAGAGCATAAGCCCTTAAAGGCCGCGCCCTTCTTTAGACGCTCAACGAGCTATTCGCTAAAAGCTAAATTAAGCAACGAACTTCTCGAAGTACTTGATGGTGCGGACCATCTGAGAGGTGTAGGAGTTCTCGTTGTCGTACCAAGAGGTGACCTGAACGAGGGTCTGGCCGTTGCCGAGATCAGAGCACATGGTCTGAGTGGCGTCGAAGATGGAGCCGTGGGTCTCGCCGACGATGTCGCGGGAGACGATCTGGTCCTCGTTGTAAGCGAAGGTATCGGGGATGGTCTCGGCGTAGGCCTTCATGGCAGCGTTGACCTCGTCGACGGTGACCTTCTTGTCAACGACGGCGTAGAGGTTGGTCAGCGAGCCGGTCGGCGTCGGGACGCGCTGGGCGGCACCGATGAGCTTGCCGTTGAGCTCGGGGAGAACCAGGCCGATGGCCTTGGCAGCGCCCGTGGTGTTCGGGACGATGTTCTCGGAGCAGGCGCGGGAGCGACGGAAGTTGCCCTTGCGCTGCGGGCCGTCGAGCGGCATCTGGTCGCCGGTGAAGGCGTGGATGGTGGTCATGATGCCGGAGACGATGGGAGCGAAGTCGTTCAGGCCCTTGGCCATCGGGGCGAGGCAGTTGGTGGTGCAGGAAGCAGCGGAGATGATGTTGTCCTCAGCGGTCAGCGTCTCATGGTTGACGTTGTACACGATGGTGGGCAGATCGCTGCCGGCCGGAGCGGAGATGACGACCTTCTTGGCGCCAGCGTTGATGTGGGCCTGAGCCTTAGCCTTGCTGGTGTAGAAGCCGGTGCACTCGAGAACGACGTCGACGTCGAGGTCGCCCCAAGGCAGGTTGTTGGCGTCGGCCTCCTTGTAGATCTTGATCTCCTTGCCGTCAACGGTGATGGAATCCTCGCCAGCGACGACCTCGTGATCGCGAGCATAGTTGCCCTGCGTGGAGTCGTACTTCAGCAGGTAAGCGAGCATATCGGGAGAGGTGAGGTCGTTGATAGCGACGATCTCGGAGCCCTCATGACCGAACATCTGGCGGAAGGCCAGACGACCGATGCGACCGAAGCCGTTAATAGCAACCTTTACTGCCATTGTGTCTCCTTTCGTAAGGCCCCCGCAAGCTACAGCGCCTGCCGTTGAGGCCCACAAACTAACCACTCGCCTAATATACCTTTTTTTTGGCTTGAATTTCACGAGAATGCTCGAAATTGAAAATCAAATTTGCGTTAAAACGCTTTAACGTATAAAACAGCAGTTAAACCACCATAAAAGCTATTGCGTTAAACTACCCGCTTGCTTCAATGAGCTTTTCAAGGCGCAAAACACGGTGATACAAGGCCGACTTCGACAAAGGAGGGTCGGCCATTTCCCCCAAATCTCGCAGTGAGAGATCGGGGTAACGCTCGCGTAAGTCACAAAAAACTGCCAGAGCGTCCGGCAGCGTTTCGCGCAAACCGCGCCGATCAAGCTCATCGATGAGCGCAAGCTGATGTTGGGCGGCACCGGCACTTCTGGTCTGGTTGGCAAGCTCTGCGTTCACGCGACGATTCACGTCGTTCTTCACCAGCTTAACCGCGCGGGCCTCTTCAATCTCGGCAACGCTGCGCTTGGCGCCAATCAGCTGTAACAGACGTTTAATCTCCTCGGCACTCTTGATGTACACGGCATACGAGCCGCGACGCGCATTGACGCGGGCGTGAACTCCAATCTGCTCCAGAAGGTCGCAAAGCCCCTTTGCATACTCCTCGCCCTGGACGGCAATCTCCAAATGAAAATCGCCACGCGGGTCGGCAACAAAGCCTCCGGCAATCAGCGCACCGCGAATATAGGCGAGCCTGCAGCAAGGACGGGCGACGATATGGCGCGGCACACCCGCGACGAGCCCTCCCCTACGGTCGAGAATGCCCAGCAGCACCAGAGCCTTATCCAAATCGGGCTGATCGGGCAAGGTGATGAGATAGTTTCGCACCTTGTGCAGGACCGACTTACGAACCGTGAATTCGGTCTTGAGCTTAAGGATACGATGCGTCAGCGCAATCATCGTGCGCGCCACAGCACCCGTCTCGGTCGCGACCGTCAATCGGTACCGTCCCGAGCCCGCCAGCGAAAGCGTGCCGCTCACACGCGTGAGCGCAGCAAGCGTCGACAAATCGCAGTATTCGCATTCTGGTTCGCAGCGCGCAAGCTCGTCACGCACCTCAGCGGTAAACGACATGTAAACCTATGCCTTCGTGTTGGCACGCGACAGGTCACGGTGGGAGATGCTCACATGATACTGAGCACCCTCCAGGTAGCGGGCCGTGGCCTCGGCAATGGCGACGCTACGGTGCTGTCCGCCTGTGCAGCCGATAGCAATGGAAAGCTGCGGCTTGCCCTCCGCGATATAACCCGGCATGACCGTATCGAGCAGCTGGGTCCAGGCCTTCCAGAACTCCTGGGTCTTGGGGTGGTCCAAGACAAAATCGGAGACCTTCTTATCGAGACCGGTCATGGTGCGCATCTCGGGATCGTAGAAAGGATTGGGCAAGAAGCGAACATCGATCATGATATCCGCCTCGACGGGCATGCCATGCTTAAAGCCAAACGAGAACACGTGGACATCCATAAGCTGCTGGTCGGACAGCTCGGAAAAAGCCATGCGCAGCTTGTTACGCAAGGCAGAAGTGCGCAAGCGGCTCGTGTCGATAATCATATCGGCTCGATCGCGAACGCCCTGCAGCTGCAGACGTTCACGCTGAATAGCGTCGGCCGTGGTCTCCCCCGGCTTTGCAATGGGATGGCGGCGACGGTTTTCGCTATACCGGCGAATCAGCACCTCGTCAGACGCCTCGAGAAACACAATGTCGCAGCTCATCTCGCGCTCTTCCAGTGCGGCAACAGCATCGAGCAGTTCATCGAACAAGCCCTGGCTACGCAGGTCGCAGGTAACGGCAAGGTGCCTGCCCACGCCCGTATTGATGCCAACGAGCTCAGCAAGCTGGGCAATCAGGCGTGGGGGCAGGTTGTCGATACAAAAATAGCCCATGTCCTCGAACACATGCATGGCTTGCGTTCGGCCCGAGCCGGACATTCCGGTGATGATGACGATATCGGGGATACGCTCCGAGCGCTCCGCCGCATCCATGGCATCTCCCTTTTGCATGTGTGCCTCCTAAAATAAGCGCGGGACCCGGCCAGCGGATCCCGCGCGATCAATTGCCTTTATTGAGTATACCGCCCCAAGCGGATACAAGGCCCGTCTTACGCCTCAAGCGCAGCCTTGAACCAACTTGTAATACTCGTGGGGTGCGTGATAGCGGTGCCGACGACAACGGCCCACGCGCCGGCGTCGATTGCAGCGCGAGCCTCCTCGGGCGTATGCACGCGACCCTCGCAAATGATGGGAAGGCCGGGAAATTCCTCGGTCGCCTGACGCAGGAGCGGCAGGTCAGGGCCATCGGCCATGGTGCAGTCGATGGCGGCGACACCGTGAGAGAGTGTGGTGGATACCAGGTCGAAGCCCATATCGACCGCGCGACGAATATCCTCGATGGTGGCACAGTCGGCCATCAGGAGCACGCCCTCCTCGTGCAGCGGGCGGAAGGTATCCTCGACCGACTTGCCATCGGGACGCGGACGATCGGTGGCGTCGATCGCCACGATATCGGCACCCGCAGCAACGCAGGCACGAGCGTGACGCAGCGTCGGCGTGATGTAAACGCCCTCGTGCCCGTCCTTCCACAGGCCGATGACGGGAACCTCACAGCGACCCTTAATGGCGGCAATGTCGGCAAGGCCCTGGCAGCGAATGGCGGCGGCGCCGCCAAGCTCGCAAGCGCGAGACATTTGAGCCATGGTCTCGGGCGTACGAAGCGGCTCGCCCATATACGCCTGAACGCTCACGACGAGCTTGCCCTTCAGGGACTGGATCAAAGGATCAACGGTCATGTTCGACTCAACCTTTCTCAAAACAGCCTTCTGAGACACCGCACCTTGACGTTCAAACCGTCGCTCGCGTACCGAAGTACGCTTCGCTCCTCTTTCACGTCAATCCGCGGCACCTCAGAAGGCGCACTTGGTAGTTATGTTTACTTCAACGACGCAAGAAGGTGTTCGGCGGCACCGATGAGCGGCGCGTCGCCCTCCAGAGAGCCGATGAGAATCGGCGTGTCCTGAAGCGGGTCGAGCGCCTGGCTGGCATAGCCCTCGTGCACCGAGTCCTTCCACGTCTGTGAACGCCAATCGGGACCTTGGTGAATCACGCCGCCCGAAAGCACGATGACCTCAGGGTCCAGGATGTTAGCGAGCGAGCCCAGGCTGGCGCCCAACGCAAAGCCGGCGTCATGAATGACCTCGGTCGCCTTCGCGTCGCCTGCGCGGCACAGGTCGTTCACGTCACGGCCGACCGAAGGACGGCTGGGGTCGACGCGGCCAAAACGCTCATCGTACATGCGCCCGATTGATGTTCCGGAAGCAACCGACTCCAGATGGCCGGAACGCCCGCAGGCGCAGGGAATGCCGGCGGCAGCCGAGCACTCGATGTGGCCCATATGGCCGGCAGCACCATGGAAGCCCTGCATCACGCGGCCGTTCTCGACATATGCGCCGCCGATGCCCGTACCGATGCCCAAACACAAGACGGAGAACTTGCCCTTGCCGACGCCCCAGTGGGCCTCGCCCAGAGCATGAGCCTGCACGTCGCCTACAACGGCAACGGGAAGGCCGAGGTCCTCGCGCAGACGCGGCCCCAACTGAACGCCGGACCAGCCGGGCATGATCTCGTTGGCATACGCGATGGCGCCCGTCTTGGGGTCGACGACACCGGCAGCGCCGATGCCAACTCCGAGGACCTCGACATCGGGATTCGCCTCAAGAGCAGCCTTGATGGACGCCTCGATACGCTGGAAGACCGCTTCGCCACCCTCCTGGGCCTCGGTGGGAACCTCAGCCTCAAAAACGGGATGGGGCACACCGCCGTCAGCCGGGTACTCCATGATGGCAGTCGCGATCTTAGTTCCGCCGATATCGACAGAGCAGACGTACTTGTTCTCCATGTCGTTCTCCTTCGGAGACAAAAACAACTACAGGAAATGAAGGCGGTGTAATCGCCGCAGTTTGGTAAAGGTTTCCCGGGTGCCCGAGGTTGGGGTGAAAGCGCTCGGGCGTTGACCTAATGGGTCACGCCCGACCGCTTGAGCCCCAAGATCGGGTGCCTGGGGAAGCTTTACAGGAGACCGTTGTCCTGGAGGACCTTGCGAATCGCCTCGACGTTTTCACCGGTCATGGCCTTCACCGGGCGCGGCATGGTCGGGCTGTCGAAGATGCCCATGAGGTTCATAGCGGTCTTGAAGGCGCCGACGCCACCGGCATAGCCCTGGACGCCCGAGGTGACATCCCAGATGTGCGAAATCTCGTTGAGGCGATCCTGCTCGGCCTTGACGGTAGCCCAGTCACCAGCCTGAGCGGCCTTCCACTGACGAACGTAGCCCTCGGGCTCAACGTTGGCGAGACCCGGGACAGAGCCGTCGGCGCCACCGAGATAGGCACCGTCGACGACGACCTCATGGCCGGTAAGGATGCTCATCGGATGGCCGTTCTTCTCGTTCTCCTGAATGAGGTAGCGGAACGAGATGTCATCGCCCGAGGAATCCTTGACGCCAGCCAGGACGCCCTCGGCGCCGAGCTTAGCAAGGAGCTTCCAGGGGAGCTTGGTGTGAACACACACGGGAATGTCATAGGCAAAGATGGGCAGGTCGAGCTCCTCGTGCAGGATGCGGAAGTGCTCCTCGACCTCGGTCATGCCCTGCAGGGCATAGAACGGGCAGGTGGCGACAAGCGCATCGGCACCCAGCTCCTGAGCGACCTTGCCGTGCTCGATCATGCGCTCGGTCTCGGTGTCGATGATGCCGACCAGAACAGGCACGCGGTGGTCGACGATGCGCACGGCCTCGGCGACAATCTGGCGACGGCGCTCGTCGGTGGAGAAGACGACCTCGCCCGAGGATCCCAGGAAGAACAGGCCATCGACGCCGGCATCGATCATGCGGTTGATGCTGCGCTCAAAGGAGGCAACATCGAGCTGGTGGTCTTCGGTATCGGGAACAACGACGGGAGGGATAACGCCGGTGAATTTCTGAGTTGCCACAAGAATCTCCTTAGTTGTCTGGCGAGCGGCCCTATGCCGCCCACTCTTGTTGGCAGTGTCCAGGCCGTCTAGGCCAAAGAACACGGGTAGAACGTTTGGTTAAAGAAGTCGACGACTTCGTTTTCGAACGCATTGATGCGCTCGTGAGCGTATTTGGCATAGATGATATGCCTTCGGTCACACTCAAGACCGTTGAATACGGCAAACTGACCCTTGGGATCGCTCACGGCGTCCATAAGCGATGTGCCCATGAGCACCGATCCGCGCACCCGAGACGACAGCACCTCGAGACCGCCGGGAAGCGGATTGGCAACCGCCGTGCAAGCGAGGCCCCGCTCGTCCAGAGCAGAAACCGCCAGCGCGACACCGCCGCCAAGGCCCTCGCCCCACGCAAAAATGCGATCGGAGTCCACGCCATCAAGATTGCGCGCAACCTTCGCCATCGCGCAACCCCAACGGACGCGCTCGACAAAAGCGGGCGAAGCAATCCCCCGCTGCAGGTCGTCCGTACCAGCAACATCGTCATCCAGCGCGAGGACGGCATACCCCATGGCGGCAAATCTCGTCATGTGATGCCAGCCGCGCACAGGCCGATCGATGTCATGGAACATCAGGCACAGCGGCACGCGCTCAGATACTCGGGCACGACCGACAGGCTCAATCAAACGAGCGTGGACCGCATCGTCACCGAGCTTAAAGGAAACCTCCGAGTAACGGGCGCAGGGGTTAACAAAGTCAATTGCCGTAATGGCCAGGCCTTGAATCTCAAGACTCGAAGCGCATGTCTCTAAATCAGAAACATCTGCTTGGACATCACCGTGCCAGTCCTGATATTCTGTGAGCCTTGACGAAACCGTTCCAGGAATTCCCACGAGCCCGGGGACTATCAGCTCGTCAACATTGCTCTCGCACTTAGACATGAGCCTCCCCTCCCTCACAGAAAAACGGAATGATCATATCGTCAAAATCCTGAATCTCCTCGTGGCCAAAGCCTTCAAAGAACTCATGACGCTTCTCACAGGTCAGGTTGTTGTAGACCGCAAACTGCGTCGCCGGAGGGCAGACGATATCGGCCGTGCCCGTGCCAAACAGCACGGGGCACTTGACCATGGGGGCAAAATTCTTGGAATCGAAGTACGCCAGCTTGGCATAGGCTTCCTCGATACGAGTCGAGTCCTCGTCAAACCAACGCGACCAATAGCGCAGACCCTCGTAGGCAATATCGTCGGCGTCCAGATCCCAAACCAGGCGGAAGTCCGATAAGAAGGGATAGAGGATGGCGGCGCGATTGATAAGCTCGCTGTTAAGCGCGCAGGTCGCAATACCCAAACCGCCGCCCTGCGATGCGCCATTCACATACACGCGGGTAAGATCGATGCCCTCGAGCTCGCGAACGATACGGCACAGAATGCGGATATCCTGGTGTAGGCGGACATAGTAGAGGTTGGCCGGGTCGCCGTCGATACCGGCGACGATATGGCCCGCGACCGTCGTGCCCTCAAATCCACCAATGTCCTCGGAGGGGCCTCCTTGGCCAGGACAATCGAGAGCAATGAGCGCCATGCCCATGCCCGCAAACGACGCCTGCTCAAACCAGCTGCGGCTCGCACCCGGATACCCATGGAACTGAAGTACCAATGGCACAAGCTCGTCCGAGACGGGTTTAAGGTACTTGGCATGCAGGCGTGCACCACACATGCCGGTATACCAGAGGTCGAAAAACCGACAGGTCGCGGAATCCGCAACCGAAGCCGCCTCAATCGCGTAGTCGAGCTCGACGGCGTCGGCCTCGGCCATGCGGTCCTTCCAAAAGAGATCGAAATCCGATGGACGGGGCATAGCGCCTCGATATTCACCAAATTGCTGTTGTAGCTCCTGAGCACTTGGCATGGCTCGTGAACCCAACCTTTCGAAATCGCAACGGAGGTGCGCCCGGCAAGGGAACCGGGCGCACGGGAGGGAAAGCGAGGCTACTCGCCGAGCTTGGGATGCAGCAGCGACGGCGCAGCGCCGAGCAGCATCTTGGTGTAGGGGTCCTGGGGGTGCTGGAAGACCTGCTTGGCCTCGCCCTGCTCGACGATCTTGCCGCCATTCATGACGATAATGTCGTCGGAGATGTAGCGGACCGTCTGGATGTCATGGCTAATGAACACCATGGCCAGGCCGAGCTCCTTCTTAAGATCGGTCAGCAGGTTGAGGATCTGCGCGCGGACCGAAACGTCCAAAGCCGAGGTGGGCTCGTCGGCGATGATGGCGTCAGGGTTCAACGACAGGGCACGGGCAATTGCGACGCGCTGGCGCTGGCCGCCCGAAAGCTGGCCGGGAAGAACCTCGGCGGCAGAACTGGGCAGACCGGTGAGCTCCAAGAGTTCCTTGACGCGCTTCTCCTGCTCGGCCTCGGTGCCCAGGTTGTGGACGCGCATGGGATCGAGCAGCTGCTCGCGAACGACCATGCGGGGGTTGAGTGCCGTCGCGGGGTTCTGGAACACGACCGAGATGACGCGGCCCATGTGACGACGGTCCTCGGCGGTACGCTTGGTGACGTCCTTGCCCTTAAAGTAGACCTTGCCGCTCGTGGGGGCTTGCAGGCCGCACATGACGTTAGCCGTGGTGGACTTTCCGCAACCGGACTCGCCGACGATGCCGATGGTCTGTCCGGGCATGAGCTTAATCGTTACACCCTGGACGGCGTGAACCAGGTTGGGGTGCAGAATCGAGCCGGTACGGGTCCTAAAGGTGACGTGGACGTCATCAAGGAAGATGATCGGCTCGACGCCGTTGACTGCGGTCTCGCTCATCTACATCACCTCCGCGTGAGGGGTCAAACCATTTGCCTTGAGCACCTCGTCGGGGAGCTCGGAATAGAAGTGCTCGGTGCCGGGCACGCGCTTGAAGACCGGACGGGTGTCCAGGCCGATGCGCGGATGGCTCGAGCGGGGCGCGAAGCGGTCGCCCTTGGGGAAATCGCGCGGGCTCGGAACGGCGCCGGGCACCTGGTGCAGGCGGCCCGAACCGCTCTCGATGGACAGGACGGAACCCAGAAGGCCGCGGGTGTACTCGTGAATCGGGTTGGTGAGCAGCTCCTTGGTGGGCGCCTGCTCGATAACCTGACCGGCGTACATAACCGTGATGTTATGGGCGACCTCGGCGACCAGAGCCAGGTCATGCGAAACGAAGATCATGGCAAAGCCGAGCTTGGCCTGAAGATCGTTGAGCAGCTTGATGACCTGCTTCTGGACGGTAACGTCCAGAGCGGTCGTGGGCTCGTCGCAGATGACCAGCTTGGGGTCGCGGGTAAGGGCCATAGCGATCAGAACGCGCTGACGCTGACCACCGGAAAGCTCATGCGGATAGCTCTCGAGCGTACGCTTGGGGTCGAGGCCCACGAGCTCCAGGAGCTCCTCGGCGCTACGGGTGCCGCCACGCTTGGTGAGCTGCTTCATCTGAGCGGAAATGAGCATGGAGGGGTTGAGCGAGGACAGGGCGTCCTGATAGACCATGGCGATATCGGTACCGCGCAGGCCGAACCACTCCTTCTTGCTCATCTTGAGCAGGTCGCGGCCCTCCCAGAGAACCTCGCCGGAAAGATGCTCGTCATCGTCGGTCAGGCCCATGATGGCCAGCGTGGTGATGGACTTACCGCAGCCGGACTCGCCTACCAGGCCCATGGTCTGGCCGGGACGGACGTCAAAGTTAACGTGGTCGACGACGTTGATATCACCGTGGTGCTCAAACTGGATGCAGAAATCGCGGACCGAAAGGATCGGCTCAACGGACTCATCGGGCACATGGCGGTCGTTACGCTTGAGTTCGACATCGCGCAGGGCGCCAAGACGGGCGGACAGGGACTGAGCCTGCTCCTTGTAGGCACGAACGGGGTCGGAGACCAGCAGGTCGGCCTCGCGGCGCTTGGAGGAATCGGTCGGATCCAGGGCGGCGGAGGGAGCAGCGGCCATGGCGTCGGTAATGCCCTCGGAGAGGATGTTGAGCGCCAGGCAGGTGATCATGATGGCCAGGCCCGGGAACAGTGCCTGCCACCAACGGCCAGCGAGCACGCCACCGCGTGCGTCGGCGAGAATGTTGCCCCAGGTAGCGGTGGGCTCCTGGATGCCGGCGCCGATGAAGGTCAGCGAGGCCTCGAAGATAATGGCGTCGGCGACCAGGGTAACGGTGAAGACCATAATCGGAGCGATGCAGTTACGCAGAACATGCTTGATCAGAATCCACGGAGCCTTGGCGCCGGACACGATGACCGCGCGGACATAGTCCTCACCGTACTCGGACACGATGTTGGCGCGCACGATACGGGCGATCTGCGGGGTGTACATAAAGCCGATCGCAAAGATGATCGACGGCACGGAATTGCCCAGGATGGAAACGAAAACGGCTGCGAGGGCGATACCCGGGATGGACATGATGATGTCCAGGATACGCATGATCGCCTCAGAGATAGACTTGCGCGAAACCGCTGCAAGAGCGCCGACAACGGAACCACAGACCAAAGCCATGGCGGTAGCACCAAAGCCGATAATCAGCGAGTAACGTCCGCCGTAGAGCATGCGCGACAGAATGTCGCGACCCTTATCGTCGGTACCGAAGATAAATCCGTTGCCGGGAGCCTGGCGAGCCGTAAAGATCTCGACCGGGCTATAGGGGGCAAGCAGGGGAGCAAGAATCGCAGTCAGGGCGACCAGCACCAGCACGACGGCGGCAATCTTAGAAGACAGCGTCATCTTCTTCCAGCCACCGAGCTTGAGCCCCTTGGAGGCAGCCTTCTCGAGCTGCTCGGTTTGCTTCTCTCGAATCTTTACCATAATCTACACCGTCCTGATGCGCGGGTTGATGAGCAGGTAGAGCATGTCAACCACGATGTTGATGATGATGAAGGCAAGAGCAACGACGATAACGACGCCCTGAACCAGGTTCGCCTCGTTGCCCTGAACGCCCTGCAGAATCGCAGTGCCCATGCCGGGGAGGTTGAAGATAACCTCGATGACGACGGCGCCGCCCATGAGGTAGCCGATCTTAAGACCGAGGGTGGTGACCGGGGTGATCAGCGCATTGCGAAGAACGTTGATGCCGACGACGACCTTCTCGGGAACGCCGGCGCCACGAGCCATACGGACATAGTCCTTGTCGAGCTCCTCGACCATGGCGGTACGCACGATACGAGTCATCTGGCCCGTCAGCGGAAATGCCAAGGCGATAGCGGGCATGATCATACGTCCCAGATAGCCAACCGGATTCGTGGTGAAGTGAGGCAGAGCACCCGATGCCGGGAGCACCTTAAGGTAGGAAGAGAACAGCAGGATCAACAGAACGGCAAGCCAGAACGACGGGGTTGCCAAGCCGGCGATGGAAAAGACGCGGATCACTTGGTCCGGCCATTTGTCGCGATACAGTGCCGCGATGACGCCGAGCAAAAACGAAACGACCGCACCGATGGCAAGACCGATGAAGGTCAGCTGCATCGTGACGGGCAGGGCCGTGGAGATGCGCTTGGCAACGGAGTTGCGGGCAGCGCCGTAGGTACCCATGTCGCCATGAATCAAATCGCCCATATAGCGCACGTAGCGCACAGGCCAGGGGTCGTCCAGACCATACTTCTCATGGTACTCGGCAACCGCCTCGGGCGAGGCACCGTCACCCAACGCCGTGTAGGCGGGGTCGGTCTTGGAGAACGACATAAGGAAGAACACCAGGACGGTGACGCCCAATGCCATGATCGGCAGCGCCACAAGACGCCTTCCAATCAAACGTAGCAAGTTGTTCACGTTCTCTCCCCTTTCTTTTGTCGGTAGGACCAACTGGTATATGAGTACGGATACTCATTACAAGACCCGAGCGACATCGTTGCCGCCCGGGTCTTTGTTTCAACTATGAGGATACGGTCCCAACGGCCGACATCCTGCATACAGACTCAAGCGAGTCTTACGCCTTGACGGTCGCAACGCCCCTGAAGGACATGCTCGTCGTGCCGATGCCCTTGAAGCCGTCGAGAGCCTCGCCGTTGGGCGCGGTGGACGGATCGTCCCAGGAAGCGGAGACGGTCTTGACGTGGACAACGGGGTACAGAACGGCGTTGTCGGCGATGATGTCGAAGCACTCGTTCCACTTCTTCTGCTGCTCGTCGCCCTCGGCGGCAAGAGCCTCGTCCATGAGACCGTGAAGCTTCTGCCACTCAGCGGACTCCTTCCACGGGCAACGGGTCTGCATCCAGACGTTGTCGCCATACCACCAGTTGAGCAGCAGGTCGGGGTCAGCGCCGAAGCAGGAAGGATCGCCAGGGGCAAGGAGGATATCGTAGGCCTCGCCGCCGTCGATGGCAGCGTAGGTGGCCGGCGAGGTATCGGTCTGGATGGTCACCTCAAAGCCGAGAGCGTCGAGGTCGTTCTTGACCTGGGCGGCCATGCCCTTGATCTGCTCGTTGTCGGTGGTGCGCAGGGTGATGGCACCCGGGGTGATGCCGGACTCCTCGATGAGCTTCTTAGCCTTCTTGGCGTCGGTCTTGTACACCGTGGAAGCCTCATGATAATTGGTGAAGCTCTTGGGCAGGTAGCAGCTGGCAGCGGTGGCAAGGCCGGCGAAGGTGTTGCTGACCATCTTCTCGGTGTCGAGCGCATACATGACAGCCTGACGGACCTTGACGTTGTTCCAAGGCTCCTTGGCGACGTTGAACATGATGAAGCGGGTGCCGAAACCCTGAACGTTATCGATCTTGCAGCCGGCGCTCTCGAGCTGGTCGACGGCGTCAGCGGTAACGAGCTCCATAACGAGCGTGGAGCCCTCCTGCTGAGCGGTAACGCGAGCGGTGGGGTCGGTCAGGATGCTGTACTGGATCTTCTTATCCTCGGCAGCATACTCACCGTTGTACTCGGGGTTGGGAACCAGGGTGATCTCGGTATCGGAGATAGAGTCGTACATCCAGGGGCCGGAGCCGATCGGCTGCTTGGCGCGATCCTCCTCGGTCTGGGTGGCCGGGGTAACGCGGATGATGGCAAGACGATCCTTGAGCAGAGAGAAGTTGGGGACCTTGGTCTTGACCGTCACGGTGCTGGCGTCCTTAGCCTCGATGGACTCGAAGGGCTGGAAGAACGGAGCATAGGTAGCGGAAGCGGCGCAAGCGGTGTAGGAGGCAACGACATCGTCAGCGGTGACCTCGGTGCCATCGGAGAACTTGGCGCCCTTGCGGATGGTAACCTCGAAAGTGGTGTCGTCCACAGACTTGGGGTCGTCGGTGGCGAGCTCGTTGAAGGTGCTGTAGTCGTGGTAATCGATGCCGTAGAGGCCCTCGACGACGTGCCAGTTAGCACCCAGGCCCACAGCGGAGCCGGTGCTGGCGGGGTCGAAGCTGGACGGAGCGTAAGCGGAACCAGCGGTGATCACGCCGCCGCCACGGTTGGCGGAATCGGTGGAACCGGAAGCGGAACCCTCGTCGCTAGAGCTGCCACCGCAGCCGGTGAGACCAAGCCCTGCGACAGCAGCGACGCTGCCGGTGAGGCCGAGGAACGAACGCCTGGACATACCCTTGTTGATGATGGCCATGTCTTCTCCTATCAATAGAGAATCTTACCCGGGAGCACCTAGACTTGCCCCCGCGCAACTTGCGGACGATATATACCTTACCTACCGACAAACCCAACTTGGGTGCCGCGCTCGGCGACCGATACATACATACGCTTGAACGGTATTTACTACCGTTCACCGAATTCATTGACAAACGATTCGACAGACAGTATGTATCGACGAGGTGAGATATCAGTCTTCGTCAACCCGCAGGATAGCAGGGTTATTCACCATGGCTAGTCAAACGTTTTAGCGTTAATAAAACCCGAAATCAGCAGGTAATCGCCGCGAAATAAATGATTGAAAATCAGCCAATCATGTATATCAGTTGTTTAGAAGCGCGTTTAGTTTTCGGAACGGCTGGCCGATGCTTGGGCGCGCTCGGCATTCCATGCAACAAGTGCCTCGTGGACCGCTTTGGCGACATCGGCCGGAACGCCTCGAACTTCCGCAATCTCCTGCTCGCTTGCCGCGCGCAAACGCTTCATCGAGCCAAAATGGCGCATAATGGCACGTTTTCTGGTGGGTCCCACGCCCGGAACGTCGTCAAGCACCGAAACCGTCATAGCCTTATCGCGCAACTCGCGATGGAACGTAATCGCAAATCGGTGGGATTCATCGCGAACCTGCTTGATCAGATAAAGCGAAGCGGAGCCGGTCGGCAGCACGACGGGAGTCTCGTCCCACGG
>CABUUJ010000031.1 GCA_902494715.1 uncultured Collinsella sp. | reverse complement strand
GGTCCACGACCGCCTGTCTATCGAGATCCTGCGCGGCTGCGCCCGCGGCTGTCGTTTTTGCCAAGCCGGTATGACGTATCGCCCGGTGCGCGAGCGCTCGGCCGACCAGATCGTCTCGTCGGTAATTCAGGGTCTGGAAAAGACCGGCTATGACGAGGTGTCGCTGACCTCGCTCTCCACGACCGACCACTCCTGCATTCGCGACGTGCTCGGCAGGCTCAACCGTCGCCTGGAGGATACGGGTATTCGCGTGTCTATTCCGTCGCAGCGCCTGGATTCGTTTGGCGTGGATATGGCCGAGTCGGTCGCCGGCGAAAAGAAAGGTGGCCTGACGTTCGCGCCCGAGGCCGGCAGCCAGCGCATGCGCGACATCATTAACAAAAACGTGACCGAGGAGGACCTGGACCGTGCGGCCAAGGCGGCCTTCGAGGCCGGCTGGAACCGCATGAAGCTCTACTTTATGATGGGCCTTCCCGGCGAGCGCGACGAGGACATCGTGGCCATCGCCAATCTGGCCGATCACGTGCTGGAGCTCGGTCGTTCCGTGGTGCCTAAGGCTCGTCGCGGCTCGATCTCGGTGTCGATCTCGGTTTCGGTCTTTATCCCCAAGGCTGCCACGCCGTTCCAGTGGTGCCCGCAGCTCGACTACGACGACGTCAAACGTCGCCAGAAGTTGCTTATCACGAGCGTTCGCAACCGTGCCGTCCGCGTGCATTACCACGATGCCGAGACTTCGCTCATCGAGGCCGCGCTGTCCCGCGCCGGTCGCGACATGACGCCCGTCATCATCGATGCTTGGCGCTCGGGCTCTCGCTTTGACGCCTGGGTAGAGCATTTCTCGCTCGATAACTGGAAGGAGGCTGCTGCCAAAAACGGCATCGACCTCAATGAGCTCGTGCACCTGCCCTACGAGTTGGACTGGCGCCTGCCGTGGGAGCACGTGAGCCCCGGCTGCACGCGCGGCTTCCTCGAGCGCGAGTACCGTCGCTCGCTCGAGGGCGTCACGACTCCCGACTGCACCCGCACGTCGTGCACCGGCTGTGGGATCTGCCCCACGCTCCACGCCAAGAATGTATTGATGGGTGATCGCGCATGAGTGAGCGCCTGACCGACAACCCCTCGCTCTTTAGGCTTCGTGTTCGCTATGGCAAGCGCGATCGCCTTAAGTACCTGGGCCATCTCGAAGTAATCCATACCATTGAGCGCATCGTGCGCCGTGCGGGACTTCCCTATGCCGTCACGCAGGGTTTCTCTCCGCACATGCGCGTGGGCTTTTCTTCGGCGCTACCGGTTGGTACGTCGTCGACCTGCGAGTGGTATGACCTGTTTATGACCGAGTTCGTGGCGCTCGACGAGGCGTTTGGGCGCCTGTCTGCGGCATCTCCGGCCGATTTGGCGCCTATCGAGGCGGCGTACATCGACGTGCGCACGCCGGCGTTGACGGCGCAGCTCACGCGCCTGTCGTATCGCATCGACCTGCACTTGGATCCCGAGGCGCCCGTAAGCGCCGACGAGGTGCGTCGTGCGATCGACACGCTGCGCGCGGACCATGGCATCGACTACGCGCGCGGCAAAAAGAGCAAGCGCTTGGATTTGGATCACACGCTCGTGGGCTATGAACTCACGGCGGGGGAGCGCCCGGACAATTTAGTGCTCATGCTCGACACCCATGCCGACAACGAGGGCTCCATGCGTCCGGAAATTTTGCTTTCCGCTGCTGATGTTTTGTTGCAGGGCTTGACCCCGGGCGTGGATGCACCTATTGTTTCGACCGGTATGCAAGACCTCGTGACCATCTGCTCCTACGATGTCGAGCGTCAGAATCAAGCATGCGAGGACGACGAGGGCCGACTCGTCAGCCCCATACCTGTGCGAACTTGTGGATTTGCTCCACATACTCGTTGACGGGGGTATTTTCGCCTGCTACTATATTCGGCTGTTGCACTAACTGATGCATGAAGGGCAAGTAAACATGTACGCAATCGTTAACACGGGCGGCAAGCAGTACAAGGTCGCCACCGACGATGTCATCACCGTCGAGAAGATCGAGGGCAATGAGGGCGACAAGGTCACCCTGCCGGTTATCTTCCTCAACGATGGTAAGAAGATCGTCACCGATCCCGACAAGCTGGCCAAGGCCAAGGTTACCGCTCAGATCGTTGAGCAGTTCAAGGGCGAGAAGCAGCTGGTCTTCAAGTTCCACAAGCGTAAGCGCTATCGTCGTCTGAAGGGTCACCGTCAGCAGCTCACCAAGCTGAAGATCGTGAAGGTCCAGGCTACGTCCCGCGCCAAGAAGGCTGTCAAGGCAGAGGCCGAGGCTGTTGCCGAGGCTCCCGTCGCCGAGTAGATTACACTCGTAACGAAAGAGTAGGTATACACAATGGCACACAAAAAAGGACTCGGTTCCTCCCGTAATGGCCGTGACTCCCGCGGTCAGCGCCTTGGCACGAAGCGCTATGCCGGCCAGACGGTAACCACGGGCACGATTCTCGTCCGTCAGCACGGCACGCACATCCACCCGGGTGAGAACGTTGGCCGTGGTAAGGACGACACGCTGTTCGCGCTGGTCGACGGTACCGTTGAGTTCCACAAGGGTATCAAGCACAGGGTCAGCGTACGCCCGCTCGCGAACGCGTAATTCACCCTTCATAGAGCACATATGTGGGAGGCACTTGAGTTTTAGGATTCAAGGGTCTCCCTCTTTTTTGTAGGAGGCGATTCTGTTGTCACAGTTCACCGATATCAGCCGCATTAACGTGTGCGGCGGCGACGGCGGAGCCGGATGCATGTCGTTTAGGCGCGAGGCATTTGTTCCCAAGGGCGGCCCCGATGGCGGCGACGGCGGTCGTGGTGGCAATGTCGTCATCCAGGCCGATGCTCAGCTGTCTTCGCTGATCGATTACCGCTTTAAGCATCACTTCCGCGCCGAGCGCGGCACGCACGGACAGGGTGCCCGTCGTAACGGTAAGAGCGGCGAGGACCTGATTCTCAAGGTCCCTATGGGTACCGTGGTGCGGGAGCTCGACCCCGAGACGCAGACCCCGATGTTCGAGATTGCCGACCTGGTGCACGATGGCGAGCGCGTCGTCGTGGCGCCCGGCGGTGCCGGCGGCCTGGGCAACACGCACTTTGTGACGTCGGTGCGCCGCGCGCCCGCGTTCGCTCAGCTGGGCGAACCGGCCGAGGAGCACTGGATTGAGCTCGAGATGAAGCTTATGGCCGATGCCGCGCTTGTGGGCTTTCCCTCGGTGGGTAAGTCATCGCTCATTGCGCGCATGAGTGCCGCCCGCCCCAAGATTGCCGACTACCCGTTTACCACGCTCGTGCCGAACCTCGGCATGGTGCGTGCCGGCGAATATTCTTACGTCGTTGCCGACGTCCCCGGTCTTATCGAAGGCGCGAGCGAGGGTAAGGGCCTGGGTCATCAGTTCTTGCGCCACATTGAGCGTACGGCCCTGATCATGCACGTCGTCGACATGACGGGTGGTTTTGAGGATCGCGATCCGGTCGAGGATTACCACATCATCAACCGCGAGCTCGAGCAGTATGGCGCCGAGCTCTCGGAGCGTCCGCAGATCGTCGTTGCCAACAAGTGCGATGCGCCGGGCACGGCCGACAAGATTGCCGACCTTAAGCGTGCAGCGCTCGACGACGGCCATATGTTCTTTGCCGTGTCCGCCGTGACGGGTGCCGGTCTCAACACGCTGATGCTTGCCGTGGGTGAGCAGGTGGCTAAGCTTCGCGCCGAGCTGGCGGTCTCTGATGAGCCGGTCGTTCTGCGCGACGATGAGTGGGAGCGCCGCCGCCTGCAGCGTGAGAAGCGTTTCCGCATTGTCCAGGAAGATCCCGGTGCCTTCCGCGTGGTCGGTCGTGCCATCGAGCGTATGGTCATTCAGACCGACTGGGAAAACGAGGAAGCCGTCATCTACCTGCAGCATAAGTTTGCGCGTATGGGTGTTGATGACGCGCTCGAGAAGGCCGGCTGCCGTGCGGGCGACGAGGTCCGTATTTGCCAGCGCGCCTTTGACTTTGAGGGCGCCGAGGACTTCTCGGGGTACGAGGAGCTCGAGGATGCTGGCGAGGACGTTGCCGTTGAAGCCATTGACGTGGCCGATGCTGCGGATGAGGGCGTCGAGGTTGTCGATGCGGCGGATGCCGCGGGCGATGCCGAGACCTCGGAGGGCGAGTAAGCCATGTCGCTGCGCGGTGGAATCGGTCTGCCCGAGCTTCCTCTAGAGGACGGGCAGGAGTTTAGGCTCGGTATTATGGGTGGCACCTTTGATCCCATCCATTACGGGCACCTGGTGACCGCCGAGCAGGCGCGTGAGTCCCTCGACTTGGACGCTGTGCTCTTTATGCCGGCGGGCTCTCCTGCCTTTAAGCTTGACAAGCCGGTGACGCCTGCCGAGGACCGTTATGCCATGACGGTCCTCGCCACCGCTGCGAACCCGGCCTTTTTGGCGAGCCGGTTCGAGATCGACCGTCCGGGTGTAACCTATACGGCCGATACGCTTCATGCCCTTCGCGACTTTTACCCGCCGCAGGTAAAGCTCTACTTTATTACGGGCGCCGACGCGATTATCGATATCGTGACCTGGCATGATGCCGAACGAATCGCTGAGCTTGCTACCTTTATTGCGGCAACGCGACCGGGCTTTGATATCGATACGGCGCGTGCCCGAATCAAAGAGTCGGGGCTGCCGTTCGACGTGCGCTATATTCAGATTCCGGCGCTGGCGATCAGCTCGACGAACATTCGTAAGCGTGTTGCCCGCGGTATGAGCGTACGCTATCTTACGAGCGAGTCCGTGCTCGGCTACATTCGCAAACGCAGGCTATATGCCGATTTGGGCCAAGAAGATTTTGAGTGATGGGGGTCTACGTTGTCGGTAGAGGATCAGTTTGAGGGCGATGAGCGCGCGCTGCTCAGGCGCATTCAAGAGCTGCTCGATGTTCGCATGAAGGATAAGCGCAAGCGCTATGTGCATTCGCTGGGTGTTGCCGAGACCGCACTTCATCTGGCCGAGGTCTACGGCGTCGACCGCTTTGATGCCGCTGCCGCCGGCTTGATCCACGACTGGGACAAGGTGCTTTCCGATGACGAGCTGGTCACGCGCGCTCTGCATTACGGCATTAAGATTGCCGGCTCTCCTTCTGCCGCGACGCCACTTTTGCATGGCCCTGTTGCCGCCTATGAGCTTCCGCAGCTTTTTCCCGAGCTGTCGCCGGCCGTTTTCCAGGCTGTCGACCGTCACACCGTGGGTGCCTGCGACATGACGCCGCTCGATATGGTGGTCTTTGTGGCCGATGCCATCGAGCCCAACCGCCACGGTGACTATGCGCATGCGCTGCGCAAGATGGTGGGGGAGTCGACGCTCGATGAGTTGTTCTTCTCCTGTTTTGCGCAGGGTCTGGTCTATGTGATCCAGTCCGGGCGCTATCTTTATCCCACGGCTATTTCGATTTACAACCATTACGCCCAGCTGCGTTAGCTCGGGCTGTCTAGAAAGAGGTATTCCATGGCCGACGAGACCATGACCGACGAGCAGATTCTTGAAGGTGTGGAGCACAAGAGCTTCGTCGCCACGTCCGACCGCACTGCCGCCTCGCTGTCTGCGAGCGGTGTCGCCGCCGAGGATGTCGCCCGCGCCGCCGCGCAGGCCGCCTACGACAAGAAGGGCGAGGACGTTCAGGTGCTCGACCTGACCGAGCTTTCCGACGTATGCGACTACTTTGTGCTTGCCACCGGTACCAACAACCGCCAGGTCGATTCTATCGTCGACGAGATCGAGGAGAAGGTCGCCGAGGCTTGCGGCGAGCACCCGTTCTCCATCGAGGGTCGCGAGCAGAAGACCTGGATGCTCATGGACTATGGTTCGGTTGTCGTCCACGTCTTCACTCCCGAAGCCCGCGACTTCTACCGCCTCGAGAAACTCTGGGGAGACGCCCCCCAGCTCCCCCTCAACCTCCTCTAGTAGCTCATTTGAGACGGGGTTTAGCTACCCTCACGCATATCGCCGGGCAGGTGCGGTTTTCCGCACCTGCCCGGCTTTCTTTTTGCCCAAAGGCGGTTAATCGTTGAAGCGGGATTGGCGGCCGAAGGAAAGGGCGGTGTCGCCGAATTTGTCTCGGACGGCGTCGATGGCGACGGAGAGGTCGCGGCGGTCGCTGGATTGGGCTCCGCGGTCATCGATCTCGCAGAACAGGTCAGTCTGGATGCCGCCTTGGTGGTCGAAGTCGCTCATGCCGATGCCCGCTAAGCGAACATGCATACCATCCTGCCAGATGTTGTCGAGCAGTTCGAGTGCAACCGCCACGAAGATGTTCTCATCGTCGGTCGGATGAGGCAGCCGGCGCTGTGCCGTACGCCCGCTGCCATACGAATACTTAAGCTTGAGCGTTACCGTGGCACCCGTCAGCCCCTGACGGCGCAGGCGGCGTCCCACTGACTCTCCCAACAGCGCAATCGCCGCCTCAATATCCCCACGCTCAGTCAAATCTTTAGCAAAGGTGCGTTCATTGCTGACCGACTTGACCTCGCGCTCTTCATCGAGACTCGTGACTTCGGAGATTTCGAGTCCCAGCGCACGCTGGCGCATGTGTTCGCCGTTGACGCCAAAAATAGAGGCCAAGGTGGATTCCGGTGCACGTGATAGCTCGCCGAGGGTGTAGATGCGCATGCGGCGCAGTCGCTCCTCGGCCGAGCGCCCGATGCCACTCATGGCAGATACCGGCAGCGCGGCCAAAAAGCGCTGCTCGGTTCCGGGGCGCACGATGGTCAGCCCAAACGGCTTATCCCGCTCGCTTGCGATTTTTGCGACCGTCTTGTTGCAGCCCACGCCAATGGAGCAGGTCACCCCCAGCGCTGCCACGCGATCGCTGATGCGCTGCGCAACCAGCAGCGGGTCTTCGGGCGCAAAGCGACCCGGTGTGATATCGATAAAGGCTTCGTCGATGGATACGCGTTCAACGCGCGGGGTCTCGTCGGCGAGAATCGCCATGACCTGCGCGCTCACCTCGCGGTAGCGATCAAAGTGCCCGTGCGTCCAAATGGCTTGCGGGCACAGGCGCCGCGCCTCGGCCGAGGCCATGGCAGAGTGCACGCCAAAGCGACGCGCCTCATACGAACACGTGGACACGACGCCACGCGAATCGGCGTCTCCGCCCACGATGAGCGGCTTTCCGCGCCATTCGGGATGATCGAGCATTTCCACGCTCGCAAAAAACGCATCAAGGTCCATCAGGCCCACCGCCGGACCCGTCCAGGGAGGCGGCGTGACGCCCATGGCATCCTCATAACCGTATGTATGTTCGCGTCTTTCCATGTCATGAGTATACCGCGCAGCTCATGTGGGGTGCGTGTATGTGCTTGCAAATCCCGAATTCTTGTCTAAGATATGGATTTGCCCTCGACTACACCGAAGAAGTTGGTCTCACGGACTTCACCTGCCCGCGTCGATGGCGTATTATGTTCAACTGTTTGTTTGTAGTTGCAGCCTAAAGCTGCTTGGTTGGAGGAGTTTCCTTTGGCAGTCAAGATTCGCCTTGCTCGTCACGGCGCTAAGAAGCGTCCGTACTACCGTGTCGTCGTCGCCGATTCCCGCGCTCCGCGTGACGGTCGTATCATCGAGGAGGTTGGCCGCTACAACCCGATGACCGCCCCCAAGACCATCAACCTCGACCTCGAGAAGATCGCCGACTGGCAGTCCAAGGGCGCTCAGCTCACTGACGCCGTCGCCGCTCTGGTCAAGGCCGCCAACGAGGGCGAGAAGACTGAGACCGTCGTCAAGAAGTCCAAGAAGCAGCTCGCCAAAGAGGCCGAGGCCGCTAAGGCTGCCGCTGAGGCCGCTGAGGGCGCCGAGGAGTAAATCGTGCCTGAGGTTGACGCTGCACAGCTCGAGGGTGAGGCAATGCTCTCAGATCGCATCGCCGATCTCGTCGAATATCTCGTTGTTCAGATCGTCGACGACCCGGATTCCGTGAGCCTTGAGGTCATCGATGGTGACGACGCCTCTACGATTGAGGTTTCGGTCGCCGAGGATGACGTCGCTAAGGTCATCGGCCGTCGTGGCCGTACCATCAAGGCCATTCGCACGCTCGCCCGTGCACTGGCCGCTCGCCTCGACACTGCTGTCGAGGTAGAGGTTCTGGGCTAGGACCTTGAGGTCCCAGTACAAAAACATCGCCCGTGTGGTCAAGCCGCACGGAAGGAAGGGGGAGGTCCTCGCGCAGCCGCTGCGGGGGCTTCCTTCTGTATTAGAGCCTGGTATGCGCGTCGCCCTGACGCCGCCGGCGCTCAAGCGCGACCGCTTTTGCACGGTCGTGTCCGTCACCGATACGGGCGATGGCGATCTGGTCTCGTTTGAGGGCATTAACGACTTGACGGCCGCCGAGGGCATCACGGGATGCTATGTGCTGGCAAATCGTGACGATTTTGAGCTTGATTCGCTCGACGCCGCCTATACCGACCTGATGGGTCGCGAGGTGGTCGACGAGCGCTTCGGTTCGCTCGGCACGATCGTCGAGATCATGTCGACGCCCGCTAACGATGTTTGGGTTGTCGAGGGCGATCGGTACGGCGAGGTACTGATTCCCGTGATCGAGCAGGTTGTGCTCGATCTTCCCGACACAGGAACAATTTCCGTCCACGTTATGGACGGCCTGATCGATATGGACAAGTAGGGAGGACAACATGCTGATTGAGACCCTTTCGGTCTTTCCCGAGATGTTTGAGCCCGTCATGTCCACATCGATTTTGGGCCGCGCCCGCAAGGCCGGCCTTTTTGATTTTAAGGCGTATAACCTGCGCGACTGGACGCACGACCGCCATCGTACCGTCGATGACGAGCCGTACGGCGGCGGGCAGGGCATGCTCATGAAGGTCGAGCCTATCGCAGAGGCCATCGAGGCCATTGGCGCAGAGGGTCCCAAGCCCACGGTTGTGTTCTTCACCCCCTGTGGCGAGCCCTTTACGCAGCATGTGGGCGAGCGCCTGCTCAAAAGTGAGCGCCTGCTGTTTGTGTGCAGTCGCTACGAGGGCGTCGACGAGCGCGCGTATGCGTATGCCGATGAGCGTCTGTCGATCGGCGACTATGTGCTCACGGGCGGCGAGCTCCCCGCCATGGTCGTGGCCGATGCCGTCGTACGCCTGATTCCCGGCGCCCTTGGTGACGAAATGAGCAACGTCGACGAGTCGTTCTCGACCGCCGAGGACGGAGGACTGCTCGAGTACGCGCAGTACACCCGCCCCGCCGAGTTCAACGGCGAGGGCGTGCCGCCGGTGCTTGTGAGCGGCGATCACGCCAAGGTCGATGCCTGGCGTCGCAAGAACGCCATCGAGCGCACCTGCCGCTGGCGTCCCGATCTGATCGAGACAGCGCGGCTCACGCCCGGGGAGCGCGCTTACGCGCAGGAGATTTTGGACGCTTCGTATTCGCAGAGCGAGGAGTGAGAATGGTTCCATCGCAGCATTCCGCGTTGAGGGGCGCTTTTGAGTGGATCGCGGTCATCGCGATCGCATTGGTCTCCACCTTCTTGATTCGCTCGTTTGTGGTCGAGCCCTTTGTGGTGCCCACCGGCTCCATGGAGTCCACGATCGAGATTGGCGACCAGATCCTGGCACAAAAGGTGAGCCTCGAGCTCGGTCAGCCCGTCAAGCAGGGCGATATCGTGGTGTTTCACAACCCCGATGGCACCTCCGAGCATGATGTTCTTGTCAAGCGTGTTATTGCCACGGCCGGCCAGACGGTCGACCTGCAGGATGGCAAGGTGGTCGTTGACGGCCAAGCGCTCGACGAGGACTATACGACGGGCATGAGCTGGCCACTTTCGGTCCAAGCGCCCGGTGCTCAGGTAAGCTATCCCTACACCGTTCCCGACGGGTGCGTGTGGGTGATGGGCGACAACCGCGAAAACTCTGCCGACTCACGCTACTTTGGTCCCGTCGATCGCTCTGATTTGATCGCTGTGGCGCTTGTGCGCTACTGGCCGCTCAACCGCATCGGCGCTATCGACTAAAAACCGCTATAGTACAGTACCTAACCGTGTAATCGTTTCGACGAGGGGATATTAGAGGCATGAACGCTTCATCGCTTTCCTTCCAAGACATCATCCTGCGCCTCCAGCAGTACTGGGGCGAGCAGGGCTGCGTCATTATGCAGCCCTATGACTCCGAGGTCGGTGCCGGTACCTTCCATACCGCGACCACGCTGCGCTCGCTCGGTCCCGCCGAGTGGCGCACCTGCTATGCGCAGCCTTGCCGCCGTCCCGCCGACGGCCGCTACGGCGAGAACCCCAACCGCATGCAGCACTACTATCAGTTCCAGGTGCTCATCAAGCCTTCTCCGGTTAACGCCCAGGAGCTCTACCTGGGGTCTCTTGCCGCTATCGGTCTGGACCCCAACGACCATGACGTCCGCTTTGTCGAGGACGACTGGGAGAGCCCGACGCTCGGCGCCTGGGGCCTTGGCTGGGAGGTCTGGCTCAATGGCATGGAGGTCACGCAGTTTACGTACTTCCAGCAGGTGGGCGGCATCGAGGTCGACCCCGTGCCCGTCGAGATCACCTACGGCCTGGAGCGTATCGCCATGTACGCCCAGGGCGTTAACTCGGTCTACGACCTGGTGTGGAGCTACCTGCCCGACGGCACGCCCGTGACCTATGGCGACGTGTTCCTCGAGAACGAGCGCGAGTTCAGTGCCTATAACTTTGAGGTCGCCAACGTCGAGATGATGCGTCAGAAGTTTGACGACTACGAGGCCGAGTGCCATTCCTGCCTGGAGCGCAAGCTGCCGCTGCCGGCATATGACTGCGTCATGAAGTGCAGCCACGCTTTCAACCTGCTCGATGCTCGCGGCGCTCTGTCCGCGGTCGAGCGTGCCAACTACATCCTGCGCGTCCGCGCCGTCGCCAAGGCGTGCTGCGAGGCCTACATGGCCGAGGTCGCCGGAGTCAACGAGAATGCCGATCAGGAAGGCGAGGTGGCGTAAGCCATGGCAGACGCTAAGGATTTCCTGTTTGAGATCGGTACGGAAGAAATGCCCTCCGCACCGCTGAACAATGCCGTCAAGCAGCTTGGCACCATGATCGCCAAGGGTCTCGACGAGGCCGGTCTGGCCCACGGCGAGGTCCGCGTGATCTCGAGCCCGCGCCGCCTGGCTGCGCTCGTTGCCGACGTCGCCACCGCGACCGACGAGGTTCACGAGGTCAAGCGCGGCCCCGCGGTCAACATCGCCTTCGATGCCGACGGTAACGCCACCAAGGCCGCCCAGGGCTTCGCCCGCAAGTGCGGTGTGGCTGCCGAGGATCTGGTCCGTCGCGAGGACACCGACGGCCGTGAGTACGTCTTTGCCGAGAAGAACATCCCTTCCGCCCCGGCCACCCCGATCCTGACGGCCCTGTGCGAGAAGACTATCGCTGGCCTGCAGTGGCCCAACTACCGCTCTCAGCGCTGGGGCCACGAGCACGCGACGTTCGTGCGTCCGGTCCGTTGGATCTGCTGCCTTCTGGGCGAGGACGTTGTGCCCGTGTCGTTTGCCGACGTGACGAGTGGCAACACCACGCGTGGTCATCGCGTGCTTGGCCCCGGTGACCATGTGGTCGCCAGCCCCGCCGTCTACGAGCAGGTGCTCGAGGACGCCGGCGTGCTTTCTGCCGAGCGCCGTCGCGAGGCCATCCTTGCCGGTATCGCCGAGGTCGAGGCTGCCCGTCCCGGCTGCCATGTCGATACGCCCAAGAAGGTCTTTGAGGAGGTCATCAACCTCTGCGAGTGGCCGACGGTGCTCGTCGGTACCTTCGATGAGGAGTTCCTCAAGGTCCCGCACGAGATCATCTGCGAGTCCATGCTCACCAACCAGCGCTACTTCCCGATCTATGACGGCGAGGGCAAGCTCACGCGTGAGTTCGTGGTCGTCTCCAATAGCAAGCCCGAGAACGCCGAGCGCGTGATCGACGGCAACGAGCGCGTTGTGCGCGCCCGTCTGGACGATGCCAAGTTCTTCTACGAGGAGGACCTGAAGATCTCCCTCGACGAGTTCCGCGAGCGTCTGGCCAAGGTCGCCTTCCAGGAGAAGCTCGGTAGCGTGCTCGCCAAGTCCGAGCGCATTGAGCAACTCGCGCTTGCCATCGCTCGCGAGGCCCATCTGGGCGCCCACCTGGCCGCCGATGCCGCTCGCGCCGCGCACCTGTGCAAGGCCGACTTGGTATCCAACGCCGTCGTCGAGTTCACGAGCCAGCAGGGCGTGATGGGCGGTTACTACGCCACCGCGATGGGGGAGAACGACGAGGTCGCCCACGCCATTCGCGATCATTATCGTCCCCGCTTTGCCGGTGACGAGCTGCCCGAGGGCACCGCTGGCTGCATCGTGGCCTGCGCCGACAAGCTCGATACCATCGCCGGTATCTTTGCCATTGGCGAGCCCCCGACCGGCTCCTCCGACCCCTACGCGCTACGTCGTGCCGCTATCGGCATCATCAACATCCTGCGCGACCGTCTGCCGATCGACCCCACATCGCTCATCGACTTCGCCCTCGAGCTCTATAGCGAGCAGGGCATTGAGTTCGTCGCCGCCGAGGTCGCCCAGCAGGTTCGCGACTTCTTCCATGGCCGCCTGGTGAGCATGGCCCGCGACGAAAAGATCCCGGCCGATACCGTTGCCGCCGTCTCTGCGGTGCACATCATCGCCCCGTCCGTCTTCTTCGCCCGCTGCGCCGCCCTCGACGAGGCCCGCAAGAACGATGCCGAGACCTTTGACAACCTGGCTACGGCCTATGCCCGTGCCGCGCATATCTCCAAGTCCGAGCTGGGCGCGGAGTACGACCGCAGCCTGATGGGCGAGGCCGAGCTCGCGCTTGCCGATGCTTCCGAGGCTGCTCAGACTGCTGTCGATGCTGCCCTTGCTGCCGAGGACTACCCGGCCGCATTTGCCGCCCTCGCCGCCCTGCGCGCGCCCATCGACCGTTTCTTCGATGAGGTTATGGTCATGGACAAGGACGAACAGCTCCGCGATAATCGCCTTAAGCTGCTCAACCGCTTCGAGGCCGTTTTCTCCGGCATCGCCAACATCGGTGAGCTTGCCCGCAAAAAGTAAGCTAGCCTGCGCATAAGCGCAAAAGGAGCCCCGCATGGATTGCCCGGTCACCGCTCGTCCCACCGTTATCGTTATCTCCGACTCGCTCGGCGATACCGCTTGTGAGGTGGTGCTTGCGGCGTCCGGGCAATTTGATGAAGGGGCTTTTCGTTTGTTGCGCCTGCCCAAGGTGACCTCGGTGGAGCAGGTGGAGTCGTTTGTGGGCCCGCGCGTCGATGCCGACCATCGCGATATTGCCGTGT
Organism: uncultured Collinsella sp.; assembly: GCA_902494715.1. Taxonomy (GTDB): domain Bacteria; phylum Actinomycetota; class Coriobacteriia; order Coriobacteriales; family Coriobacteriaceae; genus Collinsella. The sequence continues at coordinate 13,015 of CABUUJ010000031.1, read as the reverse complement.
TTCACACCATTGTCGATCCGGCGCTTCGCGCCCGCGTGCTCGATTACCTGGGCATGCTGCATATCCGTTCGGTCGACCTGATCGGTCCGACGCTCGCCGTGCTATCGTCGCTCATCGGTGTGCCGCCCAAAGGCGTCGCGGGCGTGATTCACAGGACCGATGACCGCTATTTCCATCGTATCGAGGCCATGGAATATTTCGTTGAGCACGATGACGGGCGCGGTTGCGACGATTTGTCGGGTGCCGATATCGTGCTGCTGGGCGTATCGCGCACGTCCAAGACGCCGCTGTCGATGTATCTGGCTTATCAGGGCTACAAGGTTGCCAATGTTCCGTTGGCCCATGGCATGGAGCCGCCGAAGTCGATTTACGAGGTCGACCCGATGCGCCTGTTCGGCCTGATTTCGACCGTCGATGTGATTTCCGAAATTCGCGATAGCCGCTTGGGCGATGACTACGCTCGTGCCGTTGCCGGCTCCTATGCCGAGCCCGAGAGCGTGCGCAGCGAGCTCGAGGAAGCCCGTTCCCTCATGAAGCGGCTAGGCTGCTTTGTGGTGCGTACCGACGGCAAGGCCATCGAGGAGAGCGCTGCCGAGATCATTAGCCACTTGGAGGAAATCCAAGAAGCCCGTGCCCGCCGCGCCGCCCGTCGAGCCTAACAGTAGCAGCATTTTGATAAAGCGATTTAGCAAAAATATCGCATCTGACCTGCACCTTCTTACAGTGGTATCTTCATAAGGTAACCACCTTTACCTACCATTTACCGCCAGTTTTAGCACGTTTACCAAACCGCGCATCCTCTGCTTAAGCCCGCTCAAAACCCGCCGTATAGTTCCCTCATGGCCCGCATCTGGCGGGTCGATTCGTTACCACGGTCGTGTGCGTAAGCGCATGGAAGGGGAAGTATCGTGAGCGATTGCAAGAGGGTTTACCGTTTTGGAACCGACGCCCAGGGCACCTGTGTCACCGAGGGCGACAAGTCCATGAACTTCGTGCTTGGCGGCAAGGGCGCAAACCTTGCCGAGATGAGCCGCATCGGCCTGCCGGTTCCCGGTGGTTTTACCATTACCTGCCAGACCTGTGTCGAGTACTCCGGTGCCGGCAACGTCTGGCCCGAAGGCGCGCTCGATGAGATCGTTGCCGCCGAGGAAGACCTCGAGTCCCGCTGCGGCAAAAAGCTCGGTGACGCCTCCGATCCGCTGCTCGTGTCGGTTCGCTCGGGCGCTCCGTTTTCCATGCCCGGCATGATGGACACGGTCCTCAACTTAGGCCTCAACGACGACTCCGTTCAGGGGCTCATCGCTCAGACGCAAAATCCGCGTTTTGCCTGGGATAGCTACCGCCGCTTTATTCAGATGTTCTCCAACGTCGTTATGGGCGTCGACGCTGACCTGTTCGAGAACGCGCTGACCCGGGCACGCCTGGTCGCTGGTGTTCGCGTCGATTCCGAGCTTTCGGCCGAGGATCTGCAGGAGCTCGTCGAGACCTTCAAGGGGATTTTCTCTGAGAACGTCGATGCTTCCCTGTATCCCGAGCTCGAGGTTGCTGACGGCAAGCCTGTCTTCCCGCACGACCCGGAGCTTCAGCTACGCCTTGCCATCCAGGCCGTCTTTGGCAGCTGGATGAACGAGCGTGCCTGCATCTACCGCAAGCAGCATGGCATTTCCGACGACCTCGGCACCGCCGTCAACGTGCAGGCCATGGCCTTTGGCAACAAGGGCGAGACCTCTGCGACTGGCGTCGCCTTTACGCGCAACCCGGCCGATGGCACTAAGGAGTTCTACGGCGATTTTCTGGTTAACGCCCAGGGCGAGGACGTCGTCGCCGGCATCCGCAACACCGAGCCCATTGCCGATCTCAAGACCACCCCGGGCCTCGAGTCCGCAGGTGAGGAGCTCGAGCGCGTGTTCCTGACGCTCGAGGATCATTATCGCGATATGTGCGATATCGAGTTCACCATCGAGCAGGGCAAGCTCTGGATGCTCCAGACCCGCGTGGGCAAGCGCACCGCCACCGCCGCCCTGCGCATCGCTATCGAAATGGTCGAGGAGGGCCTGATCACCCGCGAGGAGGCCGTGAGCCGCATCGATCCCGCGCAGCTCGACCAACTCCTGCACCCGCAGTTTGACGCCTCCAAGAAGTACGAGACGCTGGCCAGCGGTCTGAACGCCAGCCCCGGTGCCGCCGTGGGCGAGGTCGTGTTCTCGAGCGACGACGCCGTCGCGCGTTCCGCCGAGGGTCACAAGGTCATTCTGGTTCGTTGGGAGACCAACCCCGACGACCTGAAGGGCATGGTCGCCGCCGAGGGCATCCTGACCAGCCACGGTGGCAAGACGAGCCATGCCGCCGTTATCGCCCGCGGCATGGGTACGCCCTGTGTCTGCGGCGTTGAGCGCTTCCACATCGACGCCGCCGAGAAGGTCGTGCGTATCGAGGGCATCGACCGCGTATTGCACGAGGGCGATGTCATCTCCATCGACGGCACCCAGGGCATCGTCGTCGACGGCGCCGTTGATCTGGTCTCGGCCGAGCTCACCGGCGATCTGGACACTATCCTGTCCTGGGCCGACGAGATTCGCCTGGACGAGACCTGTGGCCATGCCAACCATGTGCGCGTCAACGCCGACAATCCTGAGGATGCCGAGCTCGCCCTCGAGTTTGGCGCCGAGGCCATTGGCCTGTGCCGCACCGAGCACATGTTCCTGGGTGACCGCAAGAACATCATCCAGAGCTTTATCCTGTCTGAAGATGAGGCCGTGAAGCAGCAGGCCCTGGCCGACCTGCTCAAGGTTCAGACCGAGGACTTCCTGGCGATGTTCAAGACCATGTCCGGTCGCGATGTGGTCGTCCGCCTGCTCGATCCGCCGCTTCATGAGTTCCTGGATAATCCTCGCGAGCTCGAGGTTGCCATCACCAAGAAGGAAGCCGCTGGCGCCAGCGAGGAAGAGCTTGCCGTCCTGCGCACCCGCCTGCGTCGTATCGACGGCATGGTCGAGTCGAACCCCATGCTCGGCCTACGCGGCGTGCGCCTGTCCGTCGTCTTTAGCGATCTGCCGCTCATGCAGGTCCGCGCCGTCGCCACGGCTGCCGCCCGCCTTATCAAGGAGGGCGTCGACCCGCGCCCCGAGATCATGGTTCCGCTCGTTTCCATTACGGCCGAGCATGTCCAGACCCGCGAGGTTATCGAGCGCGTGATCGCCGAGGTTTCCGTCGAAGAAGGCGTCGAGCTCAATATTCCCGTGGGCACGATGCTCGAGCTGCCGCGCGCCTGCATGGTCGCCGATGAGATCGCGCAGTACGCCGACTTCTTCTGCTTTGGTACCAACGACCTTACCCAGACGACCTTCGGTTTCTCGCGCGACGACGCCGAGGCCAAGTTCATCCCGCTGTACATGCACAAGAAGATCTTGAAGAACAACCCCTTCGAGACCATCGACTCGGCGGTACTCGAGCTGGTGCGCATGGCCGTCGAGAAGGGTCGCGCCACCAATCCCGACATGCACTTTGGCGTGTGCGGCGAGCACGGCGGCGACCCCAAGTCCATCAAGGGCCTGTTTAACGTGGCCGACGTGGATTACGTGTCCTGCTCGCCCTATCGCGTACCCCTCGCACGTCTTGCGGCCGCCCAGGCCAAGCTCGAGGCCAAGCGTTCCGCCTAACGTTTTGGGCGTAGACGCCTAGTGTAGCCCCCCCTCATGCCGCCCGTCTCATTTGTGAGACGGGCGGTTATCATGTGCGGGTTTTGTCTTTTTGTCTGCGTAAAAAATTGTTCTTGCAGCAGAAACCCGCGCGTGTATACTCGAATACGTTTGTTCAACTACGTGCCGGCCATGGTGGTACGGCACCTCTAGAAGAGTAAGGAATTGCACATGGATTACATCCGCGCAATCGAGCGTCAGCAGATCCGCGAGGACATTCCTCAGGTTCGCGTCGCCGACAACGTCAAGGTTCACTACCGCATTAAGGAAGGCGACCGCGAGCGCATCCAGGTCTTCCAGGGCGACGTCATCCGCATGGCCGGCGCCGGTGCCCGCGAGACCTTCACCGTCCGCAAGATGTCCTTCGGTGTCGGTGTTGAGCGTACCTTCCCGCTTCACAGCCCCAAGATCGCCAAGCTCGAGGTCGTTCGTCATGGTCGCGTCCGTCGCGCCAAGCTGTACTACCTCCGCGACAAGGTGGGCAAGGCTGCTCGCATCCCCGAGAAGCGCTAAGAAGATCGCAGCGTCTGTCCACTCGTTTGGACGTAAGGGTCACCTTCGGGTGGCCCTTCTTTTTATCTGATTTGCATGCAAGGAGGGCCTGGTATGGCCAATATGACGAGCTCGGTTTCGGCATCGCAGGTTGCCGGAGAGCTAGCGAGCGCAACGTTTGAGGAGATCCCCGCCCTCGTGGAGCATTATCGCGAGGACCCGCGCCAGCAGGTGATCAAGGCTTGTGAACGCGCCCTCAAACGCCATGCTAAGGAACTTGCCGAGCGCGAGCGCGTCAATGACATGTACGAGCTTATGCATGAGTTTGGCGGCGATGGGGTGGTCGTTGGTGTCGACGAGGTGGGTCGCGGATCGGTGGCCGGTCCCCTGACGGTGTGTGCCGTGTGCCTTCCCATGGAGCCGCGCGTCTGGGGCATCAACGATTCCAAAAAGCTCACGCCGGCGCGCCGCGAGTTGCTCTCAGTGAAGATTGCCGAGGTGGCGACGGCGATCGGTTTTTGCCATATCGCGCCTAAGGATATCGATGAGATGGGCATGGCCCGTGCTATCCGTACCGCCGTTGCGGGCGCCGTGGCCGATACGGGGCTCGAGCCCGACTGCGTCCTCATGGATGGCAACCCCTTGGGCGCTGTTCCTAACGAGCGCGATGTGGTGAAAGGCGATGCCAAGATCGCCTGCATCGCCGCAGCGTCCATCATGGCCAAGGTCACGCGTGACGAGATGATGGTCGAGTACGACGCCGAGTACCCCGAGTACCATCTGGCCGAGTCGAAGGGCTATGCGAGCCCCGAGCACATCGAGGCCATTCGCAAACATGGACTTTGTCCGCTGCATCGCGTGAGCTTTTGCGGAAACTTTCTGCAGACTGAGCGCCTTTTCTAGGCCAATTGTGGAGACAGGGACCTCTGGGGTTTTATAAACCTGCTGGTAGCTGGCCGTATGCAGCACCATTGCTGCGTACGGCCCGTTTTTTGTCGGCATTTGGTCAGCTTTTGGTTTGCTTCCGGTACTTACCCGCATGAAAGGTGCCCTCATCATCGGGGCAATGCAGTGTGCGGGAAAGGAGACCCCATGAGTGCCGCAAGCAAAAAGAGCAAGACGCAGCAGCTCAAGGAGCGTTGGGAAAACGGCGAGCTCGACTGCGGGGCGATGACGCCCGAGTTTATCAAGGGACTCAGTCCCCGCGAGCTGGGCATGCTAGGCGAGCTGATCACCATCGACTACTTTAACGAGCGCGGCTACACCTTGCTGGAGCAGGGTTATCGTTGCACCGAGGGCGAGGCCGATCTGGTGCTGCTCGATGAGCTCGACGATGTCGTGGTGATGGCCGAGGTCAAGACCAGACGCGTTGCGCTGGATTGCAACACGCGGGTCTTTCCCGAGGAGGCCGTGGACGCCCAAAAGCAACGCCGCTACCGCCGCATCGCAAGTTGCTATCTCATGGAGCATTATCCGCTCAAGGCGATTCGCTTCGATGCCGTGGGCGTCACCATCCGCGACGGGCATATTGCCGAGATCGAGCACCAGTACAACGCGTTCGATTGGCAGGTGTCGTGATGGCGTTCGAGACGTTTGCCGTTCACGCGGCCTGCATCCGCGGCGTCGAGGCGATTCACGTCACGGTCGAGGTCTCGCTTGCCGGCGGCGTTCCGGGCATTCAGATGCTCGGCATCCCGAGTATGGAGGTGATGGAGTCACGTGGTCGTATTCGCTGTGCGATGCGCTCGGCCGGCTTTGAGATCCCGCGCTCGGGCATTACGGTCAATCTGGCGCCCGGCGATATTCGCAAGACCGGTAGCGGCTTTGATCTGCCCATCGCCATCGCGGTTCTAGCGGCCGATGGTCAGATTCCCCGCGACAACCTCGATCGTTGTCTTATCGCCGGCGAGCTCGGCTTGGACGGCACGGTGCTTCCTGTCAAAGGCGAGGTGGCGTTTCAGCTATTGGCTCGCGACATGGGGCTGTCTTTTATCGCCGGCAGGTCCGACCAGCATGTGCCACTCGCGGGCGTGGATTGCGGCTTTATCGACCATCTGTCTCAGCTTGCTCACGGCATGGGCGATGCCGCACGGCACTACTTGGATTCCGAGGGTGTCGAGGCGACCTTTGAGCCCGAGCTCGACTATGCCGACGTGCTGGGGCAGGAAGTCGCTAAACGCGGCATGGCGCTTGCGGCGGCAGGAGAACTCGGCTTGCTCATGATCGGGTCTCCGGGATCGGGCAAGACGATGCTCGCACGCCGTATGACCGGCATCCTGCCCGAGCTTTCCGTTGAGGATCAGCAGGAGGCACTGTGCATCCATTCGGTTTTGGGTGAGAACATTGATGGCTTGTTGGCGGGGCACCGCCCCTTCCGCAGTCCCCACCACAGTATTTCGACCGCAGGCCTTATCGGCGGCGGGCGCCCGGTGCACCCGGGTGAGATCAGCCTTGCTCATGGCGGCGTGCTCTTTTTGGACGAGCTTGCCGAGTTTCCCACTGGCGTGCTGCAGACGCTGCGTCAGCCCATCGAGCGCGGCTACGTGAGGATCGTACGCGTCGACGGGGCTTTTACCTTCCCGTCGCGCTTTCAGCTGCTGGCTGCGAGCAATCCCTGCCCCTGCGGCTTTTTGGGCGATCGCGAGGTGCCGTGTCGCTGCTCGGCGGCGATGGTCGAGCGCTATCGGTCTAAACTGCGTGGTCCTTTGGCCGACCGTATCGACATGATGATCGATGTGACCCGTCCCGACCCTCAAGCGATTATCGAGGGTGCGGAGGGCATGTCGTCGGCCGAGTTACGTGACTACGTTGTGCGCGGTCGCGCCTTTCGCGCTTGGCGCGAATCCCGCATGGACGATGCGGATGCCGAGGCCGAGGATGACGAGACACGGTCCATTGACGGCGTCGTTTCGACCTTTGAGCTCGATGATGCGGCGGAGAAGTGTGTGCTCGGCCTGTCGAAGCGCACGCATCTCACAGGGCGTGGCATCGTGCGCCTTGTTCGCATTGCGCGCACGATCGCAGATGTCGCCGAGAGCGAGCAGGTGACGCAGGACCACGTGCTCGAGGCGGCGATGTACCAGGGAAGGAGGGACCAATGATGGCTGAGGGGACCTTCGAGCTGCATCCAGGTGACGCGTTGTATCCCGAGACCGTTTTGGAGCTTTCTGATGTACCTCAGACGCTCTATGTGCGCGGCAACCCCGAGGCGCTTTCGACGCCCGCGCTCTCCATCATCGGTGCGCGAAAGGCCTCGCCGTATGGTCTTGCCGTGGCAGAGCTTGCGGCGAAGGTGGCGGTTGAGGCGGGAGTGACGGTAGTTTCGGGCGGTGCGGTCGGTTGTGACCAGGCCTCGGGTTGGGCTGCGGTCAACGCCGGCGGCAAACACGTTGTGGTGCTGGGGACGGGCGCCGACGTGGTCTACCCGCGTTCGAGCGCGGGGCTGATTACGCGCATGCTTGATACGGGTGGCGCGGTCGTGTCGATCTCTCCGTGGGGCATGGGTCCGCGCAAGTTCGCCTTTCCGCGCCGCAATCGCGTAATCGCGGCCCTGTCGCAAGCCCTCTTTGTATCCGAGGCGGGTATGCCTTCTGGGACGTTTTCAACAGCCGAGGCTGCTATGGATTTGGGGCGCGAACTTCTTGCCGTGCCGGGGTCGATTCTATCGCCCGAGTCGCGTGGCACGAATTACCTCATTGCGAACGGTGCCTGCTGCATCGTCGACGAGGAATCTATCGAGATGGCTATCTCACGCATCTACGGAACCCTGCGCTACTCGCGCCCCGATGCTCCCGGCATTGCCGACCTGGATCCAACGCAGCAGACCGTGATGCATGCGCTCATCGCCTCTCCGCTCAAGGTCGACGACATCGCGGCGCTCGTCTCGCTCGATGCTGTCGGCGTACTCAAACTCTTGGGTTCGCTTGAACTCGAGGGTCTTATCGAGCGCATGATGGATGGAAGGTATGCGCCCTCCAAGTTTGCCCTTCACGCCCAGACACCCTTCGGTCACAATGGAAAACGTGTCAATTAGAAAGGTGTTTGCAGATGCAGTTCGATCAGGTGACAGTTATCGGTGGCGGTCTGGCGGGTTCGGAGTGCGCGATCCAGCTGGCAGATCGCGGTTTTGCCGTAAAGCTGTGCGAGATGCGCCCCCAGGTGAGCTCCCCGGCTCACCATACCGATCACCTGGCAGAGCTCGTCTGCTCGAATTCGTTTAAGTCGACCCGTCCGGATTCCGCGGCTGGTTTGCTGAAGGCCGAGCTTGAGCGCATGGGTTCAGTCCTGCTCGATTGCGCCCATCGCGCGGCTGTTCCCGCCGGCGGTGCCCTGGCGGTCGACCGCGTCAAGTTTTCCGAGCTTGTCGAGGCCGAGGTTGCCGCTCGTCCCAATATCGAGGTCGTGCACGGCGAGGTCACGCAGATTCCCGAGGGTCACGTGGTCATTGCCGCGGGCCCGCTGTGTTCACCGGCGCTGAGCGAAGAGGTTATGAAGCTCGTCGGTGGCGATGCCCTGGCATTCTTTGATGCGGCGGCGCCGATCGTCGATGCCTCCACGCTCGATATGGACGTGCTGTTCTCGCAGTCGCGCTACGAGGAGCAGGGGGGCGGCGACTATCTCAACGCTCCGCTCAATAAGGAGGAGTACGAGGCCTTTATCGAGGCGCTTACCACGGCCGACCGCGTGGTGCTCAAAGACTTTGAGGGCGGCGATTTGTTCCAGGCCTGCCAGCCTGCCGAGGAAGTTGCGCGCACCGGCAAGGACGCCATTCGCTTTGGCGCCATGAAGCCCGTTGGCCTCACCGACCCGCGTACCGGACGTCGCCCCTGGGCGGCAATACAGCTGCGTGCCGAGAACAAGGAGAAGACCGCCTATAACCTGGTGGGCTTCCAGACCAACTTGACCTTTGGCGAGCAGAAGCGCGTCTTCCATATGGTGCCGGGCCTGGAGAACGCTGAGTTCTTCCGCTACGGTGTCATGCATCGCAATACCTTTGTCGACGCTCCGCACGTGCTCGATGGCACCTTTGCCGTGCCCGGTACCGGCGTGCGCCTGGCCGGTCAGATCACCGGCACCGAGGGGTACATGGAAGCCGTGGCGACAGGTCTTCTCGCGGCGCTCAACACCTATGCCGAGGCTATCGGTGCCGCGGGCGTCGAGTTGCCGCGTGTGGGCGCCCTAGGTGCGCTCGTGGGCTATGCGACCGATCCTGCCACCGTGGGCTATCAGCCTATGCATGTCAACTTTGGCCTGGTGCCGCCACTCGAAGATGGTAAGCGCCGCAGCAAGCGCGACCGCTACCAGGCCTATGCGGACCGTGCGCTCGAGGCCCTCGATGCCTACTTGGCCACGCGTTCCGACTTGTTTGGAGGCGACCGGTCATAGCCTTTGACCTGTACGACACCGTCGACTCGTTTATCGCCTATATCGCACGCGTCGAGGGACTTTCTCCCAACACGGTGACGGCCTATGGCTCGAGGCTGGAGCGCTTCGCTGCCTGGTGCGAGCGCGAGGATATCGATGCTTTCGCTGCCGACGTGCGCACCATTCGTCGCTATCTTGCCGAGCTTTCGCGTGAGCAGGTGGCTCCCCGAACGCTTGCGGCGCACCTGTCGGCTATTCGATCTCTCTATCGCTGGATGGCTGCCGAGGGGATTGTCGAGGGCGATGCGGTCTCGGCGATCGCATCGCCCAAGCTGCCGCGTGACCTGCCGGGTGTCCTTACGACCCAGCAGGTTGAGGCGCTGCTCAAGACGCCTGATACCTCGACGCCCGCGGGACTGCGCGATGCGGCGATGCTCGAGCTGCTCTATGCCTCGGGTGCCCGCATCTCAGAGCTTGCGGCGCTCAATGTGGAATCCATCTCATGGTCCGAGCGCACGCTGCGCCTGTGGGGCAAGGGAAGCAAGGAGCGCATCGTTCCTCTGTATCGTCGTGCGCTCGATGTGACGCGTCTCTATATTGAAGAGGGGAGGCCGGAGTTGCTCGCTCGGGCAAAGCGCCGTGACCCCGCTACCGGGCCGCATCCGCTGCTTATATCGGCGCGCGGCAATCGCATGAGTGCCGCCATGCTCAGGCGGCGGTTCCATATGCTGGCGACGCTCGCCGGCATTCCGGCCGACATTGCCCCGCATGCGATGCGCCATACCTTTGCGACCGACTTGCTCGAGGGCGGTGCGGACCTGCGCTCGGTTCAAGAGCTGCTGGGTCATGCGAGCCTGTCCACGACGCAGATTTACACGCACCTCACGCCCGATCGCCTCAAACGTGCCGTGGCTCAAGCCCATCCCCGCGGCGAATAGTGGCTGGGACGTCCCGCGCCGCACTCAGGTGTGTGGTTTTGATTGCGGGTTGGCAGGAAGATGCATTCCTGCTATCATTCATCGGGTTGCTTCACGGCAACATGTTTTTATCACGCACGCGCGGCTACTTCATACCGTGGTGCCCGGGCTTTGGTAGCACATGTCCGGGTTGGTTTTGGAGGATGACCCCGCGCGGAGGCAAACCACAGGAGGTTTAACATGGCTACCAAGATTAATATCCGCACCCTGCTCGAGGCCGGCTGCCACTTCGGTCACCAGACCCGTCGCTGGAACCCCAAGATGAAGCCGTTCATCTTCGGTGAGCGCAACGGCATCTACATCCTCGACCTCAAGCAGACCATCCTCGACGCCGACCAGGCCTACACCTTCGTCAAGAACGTCGCCAAGGGCGGCAACGTGCTGTTCGTCGGCACCAAGAAGCAGGCTCAGGAGGCCGTCAAGAACGCTGCTGAGCGCGCCAACATGCCTTACATCAACCAGCGTTGGCTCGGTGGCATGCTGACCAACTTCGTCACCATCCGCTCCCGCATCAACCGCATGGAGGAGCTCGAGGCCATGGTCGAGGACGGTCGCATGGCAGTGCTGCCCAAGAAGGAGCAGGCAGTGCTCGGCAAGGAGCTCGCTAAGCTCCAGACCAACCTCGGTGGCGCCCGCGACATGAAGGGCCTGCCCCAGGCTCTCTTCGTCATCGACACCAAGCGCGAGGAGAACGCCATCAAGGAGGCCCAGCGCCTGAACATCCCCGTCGTCGCCCTGATCGACACCAACTCCGATCCCGACGAGGTCGAGTACGGCATCCCCTGCAACGATGACGCCATCTCCGCTGTCACCCTTATGTGCGAGCTCATGGCTGACGCCTGCCTCGCTGGCTCCGGCAAGGAGCAGGTCTCCGAGGCCGAGATGGCCGCCGAGCCCAAGGCCGAGTAAATCAGCCCTATTTAAGTCTTTTTCATCTCTTTGAAAGGAACCACAATGGCCCAGATTACTGCCGCTATGGTCAAGCAGCTCCGCGAGATGACCGACTCCCCGATGATGGAGTGCAAGAAGGCTCTCGTCGAGGCTGACGGCGACATGGACGTCGCTGTCGACGTTCTGCGTAAGAACGGCCTCGCCAAGGCTGCCAAGAAGGCTGGCCGTGAGACCAACGAGGGCGCTGTCGCCGCGTTCGTCTCCGAGGACGGCAAGTCCGGCGCTCTGCTCGAGCTCTCCTGCGAGACCGACTTTGTCGGCTCCAACGCCAAGTTCACCGGCTTTGCTTCCAAGGTCGCTGAGGTTGTCGCCACCACCGAGCCGGCCGATGTCGACGCTCTGCTCGAGAAGCCGATGGGCGAGGAGACCGTTTCCTCTGAGCTCACCGAGATGATTCACATCATGGGCGAGAACATGAAGATCTCCCGCTTCGCTGCCCGCAAGGCCGAGAACGGCGCGCTCGCTTCTTACATCCACATGGGTGGTAAGATCGGCGTCCTCGTCGAGTTCGCCTTCGAGAAGGCCGAGACCGCTCAGGCTGAGTCCTTCAAGACCTTCGCTCACGACGTTGCCCTTCAGGTTGCTGCCGTCGCCCCGATCTGCGCTACCCGCGATCAGGTTCCGGCCGAGACCGTCGAGCACGAGAAGCAGATCTACATGGCCCAGGCTGCCGAGTCCGGCAAGCCCGAGGCTATCCAGGAGAAGATGGCTGTCGGCCGTCTGGAGAAGTTCTACAAGCAGTCCGTGCTCACCGAGCAGGAGTTCATCAAGGACAGCTCCCTCACCATCAAGAAGTACGCTGAGCAGGTCTCCAAGGAGCTCGGCGACACCATTACCGTCGTTGCCTTTGACCGTCTGGTCCGTGGCGAGTAAATAAGCTCTTGTAGCTGGTAATGAGCAGGCTGTGGGTTTTACTCACAGCCTGCTTTTTCATGGCTCTTCTTAGAGCCTTTGATAGAATGTTGAGAGTTCAATCTAAAGGAGGATCGCTTTGTCCGACATCCGATATAAACGCGTGCTTCTTAAGCTTTCCGGCGAAGCGCTGATGGGCGACGGCCAATATGGCATCGACCCCAAGGTTACCGACCATCTTGCTAAGCAGGTCAAGGAGCTGCTCGCCGTTGGCCATGAGGTCGGCGTCGTTGTCGGCGGCGGCAATATTTTCCGCGGCATGGCAGGCGCTGCCGGTGGCATGGAGCGTGCTCAGGCCGACTACATGGGCATGCTGGCAACCGTTATGAACGCGCTCGCCCTGCAGGATGCCTTCGAGCATAACGATGTTCCCTGCCGCGTGATGAGCGCTATCCAGATGAACGAGATCTGCGAGCCCTATATTCGCCGTCGCGCCATCAACCACCTTTCCAAGGGCAACGTCGTTATTTTTGCCGCCGGTTCGGGCAATCCGTACTTTACGACCGACACCGCCGCGGCTCTTCGTGCGTGCGAGATCGGCGCCGAGATTCTGATTAAAGCCACCAAGGTTGACGGCATCTACGATAAGGATCCCGTCAAGTGCGCCGATGCCGTCCGTTT
>CABUUJ010000030.1 GCA_902494715.1 uncultured Collinsella sp. | reverse complement strand
CGCGGCATCCACAGCAACGCCATCTACGCGAGCCGCAAGGTGCGAGCCCTCGGAAGCCATCACGGGCAGCGGGCGGCCCGCCGTAGCAACAGGCACGCCGACGGCATCGAACACGCTGCGCTCCGGACCCGTAAAGCCGCAGGCGATGAGCACCAGCTGGGCCGGCACCTCGTGCTCGGAGCCCGCAATGCGTTCGGGCTTGCCGGCCGACCAATCCAAATTGACCACGCGCAGTCCCGCGACCGCGCCCTTCTTGTCCAGCAGCACCTCGAGCGTATCCACGCCCCAAGCACGCATCTCGCCGCCCATGGCAGCGATAGCCTCCTGCTGGCCATAGTCGGTCTTCTTCACATTGGGCCACTGCGGCCAGGGGTTGCTCGCCGCGCGCTTATCGGGCGCGGTCGGCAAGAACTCAAACTGGCGCACGCTGCGTGCACCCTGGCGCACCGCGGTACCCACGCAGTCGTTGCCGGTATCGCCGCCGCCAATGACCACAACGTCCAGCCCGCGCGCGTTCACCGCAGGCTCACCGCCATCGAGCACCGAGACGGTCGAAGCCGTCAGATAGTCCACGGCATACACCACGCCCGGGGCATCCACATTCGTAGCCGAAAGACCGCGGGGCGCACGAGCGCCGGCAGCCATCACAACGGCGTCAAAGCCATTGAGCTTGGCCGCTACCGCAGGGTTCGTAACGTCAGCACCCAGCTCAAAGACAATGCCCAGCTCGCGCATGAGCGCCACACGACGCTCGACCACGGACTTCTCGAGCTTCATGTTGGGAATGCCGTACATGAGCAGGCCGCCCGGGCGGTCGTCACGCTCAAACACCGTCACGCGGGCGCCACGACGTGCGAGCTCCCACGCAGCCACCAGGCCAGCCGGGCCGGAACCAACCACGGCGACCGAGGGCGCGTCCTCCCCCGCCGGCTCAAAGCGACGCGGGCCGCCGTTTGCCCATTCGTGGTCGCTGATCGCGCGCTCGTTATCGTGAATCGTTGTGGGCTGACCATCGACCGAACCTAGGTTGCACGCGGCCTCGCACAGCGCCGGGCACACACGGCTCGTAAACTCGGGCATGGGCGAGGTGAGCGACAGACGCTCGGCAGCCTCGTCCCAGCGGCCGCGGTACACCAGCTCATTCCACTCGGGAATCAGGTTGTGCAGCGGGCAGCCGCTCGGGCGTGCCTTGCCAAAGCTCGCGCCCATCTGGCAAAACGCCACGCCGCACATCATGCAGCGGCTCGCCTGGGCGCGACGCGCATCGTCATCGAGCTCCACGTACAGCGGATCGAAATCGCGGCTGCGCTCCTCCACGGGGCGAAGCTCGTGGGTCACGCGATCGATATCAAGAAAAGCACCGGGCTTACCCATGGCACTTACGCCTCCTTCTTGGTCGAAGCAACAGAGCTGGCAGCCACGGGCGCAGCGCCCGCGGCACCGCCCGCGACATCGAAGCGAGCGACATCCGCGGCGCTCGCGCGACCGGTCACAATGTCAAACGCCAGCTCCTCTGCCTGTACATGCGTCTTGCCCACGGCCTCGGCCGCAGCGACAATCGCCAGCACGCGCTCGTACTCGGTCGGAATGACCTTCACAAAGTGCTTGCTCATCGTCTCAAAGCTGTAGAGCAGCTTAATGCCGCGCGGGCTCTGCGTCGCGTCCACGTGCGCCTGGATGAGCGCACGAATCTGTGCCAGCTCGCCAGCCGTCGGGGCCTTGAGCTCAACGCTCTCGTGGTTCACACGGGCATCGAGCGTGCCGTACTGGTCAAAGACATAGGCCACGCCACCCGTCATGCCGGCGGCGAAGTTCTGCCCGACCTCGCCCAGGATGAGCGCCAGACCGCCCGTCATGTACTCGCAGCCATGGTTGCCGCAGCCCTCGACCACCACGGTGGCGCCGGAGTTGCGCACGCCAAAGCGCTGGCCGGCCAGGCCGTTAATGAAGCCGCGGCCGCTCGTGGCGCCAAAGAACGCAACGTTGCCCACGATGATGTTCTCGTCGAACTTGTAGGTCGCATGCGGGTTGGGGCGCACCGACACCTCGCCGCCCGAAAGGCCCTTGCCAAAGTAGTCGTTGGCGTCACCGCACACGTTGAGCGTAATGCCGCGCGGCAGGAAGGCGCCAAAGCTCTGACCGGCCGAGCCATCGCAATCGATGGTGATGGAGCCGGCGGGCAGACCCTCGGGATGCGCCTTAGTCACCGCATTGCCCAGGATGGTGCCCACGCAACGGTTGACGTTGGCGATATCGGCGCGGAAGCGAATCGGACGCAAATGCGCACGGGCATCGGCCGTATAGGGCACAAACAACGTGGAGTCGAGCGTCTTGTCGAGCTCGCTGTCCGCGGCCATCTGCGGCAGGAAGTGGCGACCGTCGGCACCCGGGATATGGGCACCGAACTCGCAGGTCGCGCTCGCCAGCACGGGCGACAGATCGAGCAGGTTGGCCTTGCGGTTGCCCGGGACCTCGATCTGGCGCAGGCACTCGGGGTGGCCGACCATCTCGTCGACGGTGCGGAAGCCCAGGCTCGCCATGACCTCGCGCAGCTGCTCGGCAACAAAGAGCATAAAGTGCTCAACGTGCTCGGGCTTGCCGCGGAAGCCGCGACGCAGGCGGCAGTTTTGCGTAGCGATGCCGGCCGGGCAGGTATCCTGCTGGCAGTCGCGCTGCATGAGGCAGCCCATGGAGATGAGCGGCATGGTCGCAAAGCCAAACTCCTCGGCGCCCAACAGGCAGGCGACGGCAACATCGGTGCCGTCCATGAGCTTGCCGTCGGCCTCGAGCACCACGCGGGAGCGCAGGCCGTTTTGCAGCAACGTCTGCTGGGCCTCGGCAAGGCCGAGCTCCAGCGGCAGGCCGGCGTGCCAAATGGAATCGCGCGCCGCGGCACCCGAGCCGCCATTGTGGCCGCTGATCAAGATCTTGTCGGCAGCACCCTTGGCCACACCGGTGGCGATGGTGCCGACGCCGGCCTCGCTGACCAGCTTGACCGACACGCGCGCGCCGGGGTTGGCGTTCTTAAGATCGAAGATCAGCTCTGCCAGGTCCTCGATGGAGTAGATGTCGTGGTGCGGCGGAGGCGAGATCAGGCCGATACCGGGCGTGGACTGGCGGACCTCGGCGATCCAGGGGTAGACCTTCTTGCCGGGCAAGTGGCCACCCTCGCCGGGCTTGGCGCCCTGGGCCATCTTGATCTGAATCTCGAAGGCACTGCACAGGTAGCGGCTCGTCACGCCAAAGCGCGCGCTTGCCACCTGCTTGATGGCGGAGTTCTTGGAGTCACCGTTGGCCAGCGGGGTCTCGCGACGCGGGTCCTCGCCGCCCTCGCCGGAGTTGGAACGGCCGTGCAGGCGGTTCATGGCGATGGCCATGCACTCGTGCGCCTCTTTGCTGATGGAACCGTACGACATGGCGCCGGTGTTAAAGCGGCGGACGATGTTGAGCGCGGGCTCGACCTCGTCGAGTGCCACCGGGGTGCGGCCGCTGGCATCAAAGTCCAGCAGGTCGCGTAGGCGCACGGCACGGCCGGTGCGGTGCAGGCGGGCGCTGTACTCCTTAAAGGTGCCGTAGCTGTCCTCACGGCAGGCGGTCTGCAGCAGGTAGACAGTCTGCGGATCGATGAGGTGATCCTCGCCACCGAGCGGGCGCCACTTGGTTAGGCCCAGCGTAGGCAGTTGATCGGGGGCCGGGCTCTTAAGGATAGCGAGTGCGGCGTCGTAGCGCTCGTTTTGCTCGCGCTCGACGTCCTCGACGCCCATACCGCCTACACGGCTCACCGTGCCGGCGAAGTACGCGTTGACGAACTCCGGCGTAAAGCCCACGGCCTCGAAGATCTGCGCGGAGTGGTAGCTCTGCACCGTGGAGATGCCCATCTTGGACATGATGGAGACGATGCCCGCGGTCGCAGCCTTGTTGTAGTTGGCGATGCCCTGCTCGGCCGTCACGCCCAGATCGCTGCGCGCCGCCAGATCGCGGATGCACGCATGTGCGTTGTACGGATAGATGCCGCTCGCGGAGTAGCCCACCAGTGCCGCAAAGTCGTGCGGGGACACGGCGTCGCCGCACTCCACCACGATGTCGGCAAAGGTGCGCACGCCGGCGCGGATCAGGTGGTTGTGCACGCAGCCCACGGCGAGCAGCGACGGCACGGGCACCTCGCCCGCCCCGGCGCGATCGCTCAGCACCACGATGTTCACACCGTCGCGGACCGCAGCCTCAACGTCCTCGGCAAGCTGCTTGAGCGCAGCCTGCAGCGCGCCCTCGCCGGCATCGCGGCGGTAGACGGCACGGAAGCGACGAGTCTTAAAGCCCACGCGGTCGATGGCGCAGATACGCTCGAACTCCTCCTCGTTGAGCAACGGGCGCTCCAGGCGCACCAGCTGGCAGGCCGTACGGGAGTCCTCGAGCAGGTTGCCGTGGTTGCCCAGGTAGAGCGTGGTCGAGGTGACCATGTGCTCGCGCAGGGCATCGATGGGCGGGTTCGTGACCTGGGCGAACAGTTGATAGAAGTAATCGAAGAACGAGCGCGTCTTCTTGGACAGGCAGGCCAGCGGCGCGTCGATGCCCATCGAGGCGAGCGGCGCCTTGCCCTGCTGGGCCATGGAACGCACGACCTCGTCGACGTCATCCCAGTGGTAGCCGAGCTTGGCCATGCGCACGGCGGCGGGCACCTCGGCGTCCTCGGCGGGCGTTGCCGCAGCGGGCTCATCGAGCGCGGCAACGGTCAGCGTCTCCTCGGCAATCCAGTCGCGGTAGGGCTTTTCCTTGGCATAGCGGGCACGCAGCTCATCGTTGTAGATCACGCGGCCGCGGGCAAAATCGACCTCGAGCATCTGGCCCGGCCCCAGGCAGCCACTCGTCAGGATGTTCTCGGGGCTCACCTCGATGGTGCCCACCTCGCTTGCCAGCATAAAGCGACCGTCGCGCGTCACATAGTAGCGGGCGGGACGCAGACCGTTGCGGTCGAGAGCGGCACCCAGTGTGCGGCCATCGGTAAAGGCGATGGCGGCCGGGCCGTCCCACGGCTCCATGAGCATGGACTGGTAGGCGTCGTAGGCGCGGCGCTCCTCGCTCAGACTGTCGTTGTGGTCCCACGGCTCGGGCAGCAGCATGGATGCGGCACGCGTGAGCGGGCGACCGTTCATGACCAGGAACTCAAGCACGTTGTCCAGAATCGCGGAGTCGGAACCCTCGCGGTTGATGATGGGCATCACGCGCTCAAGATCGTGCTGCAGCACGGGGCTGTACAGGTTAGGTTCGCGGGCGCGGATCCAGTTGACGTTGCCCTTGAGGGTATTGATCTCGCCGTTGTGGATGATAAAGCGGTTGGGATGTGCACGCTCCCAGCTGGGCGTGGTGTTGGTGGAGTACCGCGAGTGGACGAGCGCCACGGCCGTCTTGACGGCGGCGTCGTTGAGATCGATGAAGAAGCGGCGCATCTGCGTGGCGACCAGCATGCCCTTGTACACGATGGTGCGCGAGCTCATGGAGCACACGTAGAAGATCTTGTCGCGCAGGGCGAACTCGGCGTCGGCCTTTTTCTCGATGGTGCGGCGGCACACGTACAGGCGACGCTCAAAGGCATCACCGGCGGGCGTGTCGTCCGGGCGGCCCAGAAAGGCCTGCAGGATGGTAGGCATGCAGGCGCGGGCCGTCTCACCCAGGTCGTGCGGGTCGACGGGCACCTCGCGCCAAAAGAGCAGCGGCACGCCGGCCTCGGCGCAGCCCTCCTCAAACACGCGGCGGGCATCCTCTACGCCCTTCTCGTCCTGCGGGAAGAACAGCATGGCCACGCCATAGTCGCCCTCTGCCGGCAGAATCTGGCCGCACTTTTGAGCCTCTTTACGGAAAAAGTGATGCGGAACCTGGAACAGGATGCCAGCGCCGTCGCCGGTGTTCTTCTCGAGTCCCGTGCCGCCGCGGTGCTCCAAGTTGACCAGAATGGACAGTGCATCGTCCAGAATCTGGTGATGGCGCTCACCGTTGATATCGGCAAGCGCGCCGATGCCACATGCATCGTGATCGAATTCGGGGCGATAAAGGCCCTGCTGCTGAGCGGAATCTGCCTGCATCGCGATCCTCCCCTAGGTGTTAGACAGTCAGTTGACTAGGCATACTAGGAGCATCGCCGGCCCGTTGTGTTTCCCGCCCGTTTCGAAACAATCGCGTAACGCACGCCCTACGAGTGGACACCGCCGACCTCAAGGACGACAACAAGGGCCCAGGTCCGGCCCGTATGCTCACCGCTTCAAACATCTCAATCCGTAACAGTAAGACTTGTTTTTTGCAGCCAACTGTTACAGATTGAGATGTTTTCGAGAGACGGTTCCGAATGTCTCAATCTGTAACACGAAGGGCCGGTTTTGGCGGTCAGCTGTTACAGATCGAGACATTCCATAGGACCATTTCTTCCTGTCTTGATCTGTAACACCTAGACCCAATTTCCATCCCTAGTTGTTACAGATCAAGACATTTCGGCAGCCCCCTTTCACTATCCTATTCAAGTACAACAATTTTGTTAGTCTTGGTTAACTTTTAAGCCTAAAACGGGTATCCTTTGCGGAGTCAAACAAACGGCACGCAGGAGCGCACCATGATCAACCATCTCAAACATCACTTTGGCTCCCCGCGCACCGGTGGCCACGGCGGACTCGACATCGCACGGCATATCGGCCCCGGACTTCTCGTGACCGTCGGCTTTATCGACCCGGGCAACTGGGCCTCCAATATGGCCGCCGGCTCGCAGTTTGGCTACGCGCTGCTGTGGATCGTCACGCTGTCCACGATTATGCTCATTGTGCTGCAGCACAACGCGGCACACCTGGGCATCGCCACGGGTGCCTGCCTTGCCGAGGCCACGACGCGCCACCTGCCCCGCCTCGTCGGGCGTGCGATACTCGGCAGCGCGTATCTAGCCACGGTCGCCACCGCCATGGCCGAAGTCCTGGGCGGTGCGATCGCGCTTCAAATGCTCTTTGGCCTGCCCGTACGCGCCGGCTGCATCATCGTGGCGGCGGCATCGATTGCCATGCTCATGGCAAGCTCCTACAAACGCGCCGAGCGATGGATCATCGCCTTCGTGGGCGTGGTAGGACTTTCGTTTTTGGCCGAGCTTGCGCTGGTCAAGGTCGACTGGCCGCAAGCCGCCACAAGCTGGATCACACCCAGTATGCCCACCGGCTCGGCCGCGATTATCGTAAGTGTCCTAGGCGCGGTCGTTATGCCCCACAACCTCTTCCTGCACTCCGAGGTCATCCAATCCATGCACTTCGAATGCCAAGGCGAGCAGGTTATCGAAGAACGTCTGCGCTACGAGCTCTTCGACACGCTCTTTTCGATGGGCGTGGGCTGGGCAATCAACTCGGCCATGGTCATCCTGGCCGCAACGACCTTCTTTGCGCACGGCATTGTCGTTGACGACCTCGCCGTCGCAGCGGCTACACTCTCCCCCGTTCTGGGCCCGGCAAGCTCGACCATCTTTGCGGTGGCACTGCTGTTTGCGGGACTATCGAGTAGTGTGACGGCGGGCATGGCGGCGGGAACCATCACCGCGGGCATGTTCGACGAGGAATACGACATCCACGACCGACATTCCTCGATCGGGGTGGCGGCCTGCTTCGTCGGCGCAGTGGCGGCGTGCCTGGTCGTCCCGAATCCTTTTGAGGGTCTCATTTGGAGTCAGGCGTTGCTGTCGCTTCAGCTGCCGATTACGGTCTTTGTGCTCATACGACTCACCAGCTCACGCCGCGTCATGGGCAAATACGCCAACTCGCGCCCGCTCAACGCGCTGCTCGTAGGGATCGGTGTCGTCGTGACGATTCTCGATGTCGTGTTGTTGACAGGGATGTAATGGGACGGGGCACCTACCCAGGCAAACGTCTCGATCTGTAACATCTAGACACGCTTTTGATGTCTAGATGTTACAGATTGAGATCATTCCGAGGGGCAGCTCCGTTTGTCTCAATCTGTAACAGATAGACCCCGTTTTCACTGCTAGATGTTACAAATCGAGACATTTCTTCAGCTCCAACCTTTTGTCTCAATCTGTAACAGATAGACCCGTTTTGAGCCGTTAGATGTTACAGATTAAGACCAGAGGTCGGCCGGACTCACAACAGACAGGATCGGCTAACAGCAGCCGTGATCCCTTGGGGACGGAGGAAAAGGGCCCCGGCCGGGATATCCGACCGGGGTCCTTGGACAGAGCTATGTTCGGCTTTCGCCGTGTGCCTGCGAGTTACTCCTCGACGAGCTCAAACTGATCGGGGCCGACGCCGCACACCGGGCACACGTAATCCTCGGGCAGCTCGGGCGTATCGACCTCAACCTCGTAACCACAAACGACGCAAACGAACTTATACGTCTTCTTCTCCTCAGCCATGATGTTCTCCTCTCGAACGTGACTGCTGGTGTACTTGCTTATTAGTATATATTCTCAATAATATTATGCAAGTAGTTTTGCAGCATTTCTACCCTTGGTACGAAGACGCCTTGGGCGGCGTCTTGCCCTTCAGCACCTTGTGGTAGTAGTCATAGGTCAACGGAGTCTCGCCGCTCAGACGCTCGGCATCTTCGACCTCGCCAATAAAGAGCAGGTGCGTGCCCACGTCAACAGTGTCAATCAAACGGCAGCTAAACAAGGCCGCCGCGTGCTCGGGAACATAGGGCATGCCCAGTGCGGTCTCGCGCGTCTCGTACTTAGCAAATTTATCATAGTCGCTGCTGGTACGGAATCCAAAGTTGCCAATGTAGAGCATATCGGCCGTCTGATCGATCACGGTCAGCGCAAAGGCCTTGGCAGACGAGATAACACCAGACGTGACATTTTCCTTGTTCACGGCAACCGAGATGCGCGGCGGCGCGGACGTCACCTGCACCGCGGTGTTGATGACGCAGCCGGCACGCAGCCCGTCGGCCGCAGCACTCACCACATACAGGCCGCTCGGCATCGTAAAGAACGCAGTTTTGTCCATAACAACCACTCCCCTAACCCGGGTTGGAACCTCATGGATGTATGTACCCATAAAAAAGGCGACGCCCATACCGGACGCCGCCTTTGAGACGTAGGTGTCATAACCGTGAGGAACATGAGACGCCCGCAGTTGCGGTGAAATAGGGACTGAATAGCCCATCAAACAGGCAAAACAGTCCGTATTCCACCACAACTTATACAGAGCGTCTAGCGATTACGCTCCTTGAGCGCGCGATCGATTTCGCGCTGAACGTCGCGCTTGGCCATGTCTTCGCGCTTGTCGTAGAGCTTTTTGCCGCGGCCCAGGCCCAACAGCAACTTTACGCGACCATCGGTATTAAAGTAGAGCTCCAACGGCACCAGCGCATAGCCGCGGTTGCGCAGTTTGCCGTCAAGAAAATCAATCTCCTTGCGATGCAGCAGCAGACGGCGACGGCGATCGGGGTCACGGTTCCACACGCCACCGTGGCTGTAAGGGTGAATGTGCAGGCCCACCAACCAGCACTCGCCGCCGCGAATCAGCGCAAAGGTGTCAGTGATCTGACAGGCGCGCTCGCGAATCGACTTGACCTCGGTACCGCTCAGTTCAATGCCGCATTCGAACGTCTCGTCGATAAAGTACTCGTGATGCGCCGAACGATTCTTGGAAATGAGCTTGCGTTCGCGCTTACTGGGCATCGCCGGCCTCCTTGACGCCGTCGGCTCCCTTGTCGGCGCCTGCGCGCTTTGCCTTGCGCTCGGCGTTGAGCTCGGCATCGCTCTCGCGCACCAGCTTAATGATCGCCGCACATGCCTCCTCGCCCACAAGGTCGCGGGCACGGACCGTCAGGCGCGTCGCCTCCTGCTTGTCGCCGTCGCTTGCAGCATCGGTCGCACACATGATCAGGCAGATGGCAATCTCGGCCGAAGGCGAGGTCGGCACGCCTTGCAGGCTCAGCTCGCCCATCACGTGGTCGTCGCTCTCATCGGCGGCATCCGGATAGGCAGTATGGATCTTGTTGAGCAGGCGCGTCGTATGCGCGTCGCCAGGGGCCAAGCGCAGCGCCAGACGCGCGCAACCCACGGCCGCCGAGACGTTCTCGGTCTCGGGCTCAAGGAAATACTGGCCCAAGTTGGCGTAGGCGCGGGCGGCACACTTGCCGTCGCTCGCGCGCTCTAGCACCGAAAACGAAAGCGATGCCCACTCCTGCTTGTCCTCGAGCGCACGGAACAGCTCGGCCAGATCCAGGCGGTAGTTGCAGTTCATGGGGTCCCAGCGCACGGCCTGCATCAAGGCGTTGCGAGCACTCACATAATCCTGCTGGCGAATGTAGGCATACGCCATGTCGGAATACAGGCGATCAAAGGGCACCTCGACCTGCACCAGCTCGCGCGGATCCTTTTCCACGCGGCGGTAGGCCAGACGCTCAAACTTGCTATCGAAGCTAAAGTACTGGCGGTTCTCCTCCGTCTTGCACTCGGCATCGATATACTCCTCGGCGAGCTCAACCAGACGCTCCAACAGCGGCGTCGCCGTGGCCAGGTCGCCCTGCGCCAGATAGTTCTCGGCATACGTGATGTCTTGCAAGCTGATGGGCAGATCCATGGCTACTCCTCGATCTGAGCGAAACACGGCAGACGCCGCATATACGGTCAATACACAAAACCCGGGTCTCTTGCGAGGCCCGGGCGTTCATTTTGTGGTAGCCCGTACCAGATTCGAACTGGTGATCTCCGCCTTGAGAGGGCGGCGTCCTAAACCGCTAGACGAACGGGCCATATGTAGCAAATGCAATGGCTGGGATGGAGGGAGTCGAACCCCCATTGACGGAACCAGAATCCGCTGTCCTGCCATTAGACGACATCCCAATGACTGCATCGCTGCGCTCGGCTGTGCCTTTGCGCAAGAAAGAAATATACGGGAAGTTCTACGGTGGCGCAAGCCCCATTTTTAACTTTTTTGAAAATCGGCCAATTTGCTCCGACCCATGAAGGACCTGTGAAGCCAAACCACATGCAAGGGGCAAAATGCCGCAAGCGCACCGTAATTACCGTTAGCAGATTGCTGCATCCCAGTCGCCGTCAATAGTGACACAATCAGGACACCAATTATCGCGCGGATATCGAGGCGACATGGATGAAGAGCTTGATTACCTATGGGAGACCCTCGGCCTCGAGATAACTGCCAGACCTTGGCCCGACCGGGACAAAATCCACCCCACGCTCCGTCCCGCCATCACGGTGATGCAAGCGGAATACCGTCACGCCTCGTTTTTAATTATGCGGACGTCATGGCACGCGGCGCTCCCCGACCTCAAGCGCATCCAGGCGAGCCTCGTCAAGTTATCCGGCATGCCGACCGTCATATCCGAGACGCATCTGGGGCGACGACAGCGCGAACGCCTGCAGCAACAGCGGATTCCGTTCATCTGCCCCGGCATTCAGGCATATCTGCCCTTTATGGACGAAGAGTACTGGAGCGGCAAGCCCAACAAACAGGTAAAGATCTACGACCCGCATAAGTGGGCACAGTTCGAGGACTGACCGGAGCGAACCCGCCGACGGAAAGCGCATCCCGGAATCTGCACTCAGAACGGGATGCACTTTCCGCAGTTGCTACAGCAGCGCCTCGGCCCAGGCCGCTTCCCTAAAGCCAGGAATCGCAAAATCATCGCCCACCAGCAGTGGGCGCTTAACCAGCATACCGTCGGTCGCCAGCAGCTCATAGCATTCCTGATCCGTCATCCCCGCGTCCAGGCGCGCCTTCAGGCCAAGCTCTCGATACTTCATGCCCGACGAATTAAAGAAACGGCGCACCGGCAGCCCCGAACGAGCAATCCAGGTCGCAAGTTCCTCAGCCGAAGGATTATCTGTAACAATATCGCGATCGACGTACTCAACCCCATGCTCGTCCAACCAGGCCTTGGCCTTTTTACACGTCGAGCATTTGGGATATTCAACAAACAGTACGGTCATGAGAATCCTCCAAATATAGATCGGCCAATGCGAGCACGCGACAAACGTGGTGCATTCGCGCAATGAGGCAATTGTAGTCCATGCGCCACACGCTAAACGAACCGCACCCCAAAGCCTCGCTTAACAAACGGCAGCAACTCCATCGCCTCGGGCGCAATATGGCCTACAACGTTCATGCGCTCGTCACCGGGAAGATCGACCCGCGCAATCTCAAGCTCGCCTTCGTAGCGCCCATAGCCGCTATTGCTCACAGCGATCGACCCCGCTTTTCGCGGCAGACCTGCACCGGCATCCGTCGGCACGGAATCCGGCTTAAGCGACGTACGCGACTCCTGAGACCTAAAAATAAGGGCGCTCGAGTCAGGCCGATCGTGATGGACTTGACCCAACAAATAGGAGTATCCGGGGTCGAGCTGGCACGGCATGTCAACATACCCCGCGGAAATCTGGGCAAACTGCGCCCAACCCGCTTCGGAAAGATCGGGGTCGCCGACCAAAACAATGTCGCAATCGGCGCCATGTGCGAGCTCAAGCATGTTGAGGGCAACCTTTGACGCGCGACCGCGTTGCGCCTCAACCGTCGGCAATCCCTCGAATACCGGCCCACGAACGTTGGCATCACCCGGCACAAAAGCCATAATTTCAAAGCCGAGCGCCGCAAGACGAAGATTCGTCCGAGCAACATCTTCAAGAGCTAAACCGGTATAAGGCTTGGGGTAAAAATTGTGGCAGGCGGCGAAACGTGTCACGTCGGCGCCGGCTTCTCGCCACGATGCGATTTCATCAGGACTCACCGTCGATGCATTGACCACAATGCGAAATACACCGGACAGCTCCGCGACCCGCTGGGCACTAAAGCCGTAATCCAGGCGCAGGTATTCCAGTCCCAGATCGCGCAAATCCTCCATGCGTTCAAGGCCTAGCAAATCGCACGTGCGCGGCCCCACATCGGCAATGAGCGCAATACCGCGAGCGGAAAGCAGCGACAGCACCTGGCGAACCTTATCGGCATATGCCGCTCCCCCATCCTCGGGAATATGCAGCGAGGTAAACGCATAGCGCGCACCCGCCGCGGCACCATGTTCAATCGTCCGCTCGATATCCTGCAGGGGACTGGAAAGATAGACAGAAATACCCGTTCTCACGCTTCGATTCTCCTTTAAAAAAGGCCGGCGGAGCAGTTAGCCCCGCCGGCACAACCATAGCATCAAGAGATCTGCAGCACGTCATGACGCTCGAATGACATAGCGCGCAGCATCAGCCTACTCGCCAAAGAACTCGTTGATCTTCTGCTCGTCGACGCCGAAGAACCATGTCAGGACAAAGCCGGCGGCATAGGCAAGCAGCATAGCGGCAACGTAGCCGAGCTGCTGGCCGGGAACGACGATCAGCAGGCCAAACAGACCGGAAACGCCCTGAGAAACCGTGCCGATGTGAAGCAGTGCCGCGAGCGCACCGCCAAATCCGGCACCCAGGCAGGCCGTCACAAACGGGCGGACAAGCGGAAGCGTAACGGCATACATCAGAGGCTCGCCAACGCCCAGGATGCCAACGGGAATGGACTCTGCGACATACTTCTTAAGCTTGGCGTTCTTGGTCTTAAAGTACAGCGCCAGACCGGCACCGACCTGGCCGCCGCCAGCCATCATAAGGATGGGCAGCAGGTAGTTGATACCCTTGGTAGCGCCGTCGGGATCGTTGAGCATAGCGTGGATCGGCGTAAGTGCCTGATGCAGGCCAACGGACACCAGCGGCAAGAAGCCTGCCGACAGGATATAGCCGCCCAGAACGCCCAGCTTCTCAAAGATAAAGGTGAGGACGCTAAAGATCGCGGTCGTCAGCCAAGCGCCAACCGGCTGGATGACAAGCATCAAAGCAAAGGCGCCGATGATGAGCACCAGCAGCGGGGACAGGAACGTATCGAGCGCGTTGGGCATGACCTTGCGAATCTGACGCTCCATCCAGGCGAAAAATGCGCCTGCGATGAGAGCTGCGATCATGCCGCCCGCGGCGGGATTGTACTGTGCATTGGTGAGCGGCAGCAGAATAGCGGTGCTGGGATCGGCGGCGCCAAGCGCGAGCAGAGGCATAGCACTGTTAGCGATGCACATCATGCCGGCAATACCGCCCAACGCAGCGGAGCCACCAAACTCGCGCGCCGCGTTATAGCCCACCAAAATGGGCAGATAGGCAAAGAGGGCCCAGCCCATGGAGCGAATGCCCTGATACCACCACTCACCTGCAAGCGCACCGGCCGTCGAGACATTAATGACGTTGCAGATACCGTTGATAAGGCCAGCCGCAATAATGCCGGGAAGCAGGGCGACGAAGACATTGGAAATCTTCTTGAGGAAGGCCTGAACCGGCTTGGACTCGTACTTGGCCTTCTGCGCGGCCTTGTTTGTGGCCGCAGCGTCAACCACACTCTCGTCGGCAACGCCTTTCGCAAGGCCGGTGAGCTTGGAGAATTCCTCGAGCACCTTATTCACCTTGCCCGGGCCCAGCACGATCTGCATTGTATCGTCCTCGACCAGACCCATCACGCCGTCGAGTGCCTTAATACCCTCTGTGTCGACGTTGCCCGTGTCTTTGACGGTCACGCGCAGGCGCGTCATGCACGCCGCGTTTGCCAGCACGTTGTCTTTACCGCCCAAAAGGTCCAGCAGCTTTTGAGCCAGCTCTTTGTTCGTCATAACTCCTCCTTGTATTGGGTATCTCTTCTTGATGTCATATCTGCTCACGCCGTGCACCTATTGGGCATCGGCATTGCTCTTCTCATGGCCACTCACCGCAGCACGGACATGGTCGCGCGCCCGCTCAAGAGCTACCGCAGCCTGCTCGGCATCGCAGCCCAGCAGCACCGAGACAATAGCGGTTTTAACGTGGCCGCCGGCACACGCAAGTGCCCGAACAGCGCGCTCGCGTGTGCAGCCGGTTGCTTCCATCACGATGTTCTGGCCGCGCACCACCAGCTTTTCGTTCGTTTGTTGCACATCGACCATCAAGTTTTGGTACACCTTGCCAATCTTGACCATGGCACCGGTCGAAATCATATTGAGAATGAGCTTTTGGACCGTTCCCGCCTTGAGCCTCGTTGAGCCGGTAAGCACCTCGGGGCCGGGCACGGGCTCTATGGCAAGATCTGCGTCCTCCCCGATCCTCGACCCCTGGTTGCAGGCGATAGCAATGGTCTTGCACCCGGTTGCCTTGGCGTACGCGAGGCCGCCCACCACATAGGGGGTACGACCGCTTGCCGCCAAACCAACGACGAGATCCTTGGAGGAGAGCCCATGTTCCCGCAGGTCACTCGCGCCAAGTTCCTCGCTATCCTCGGCACCTTCGACAGCCTTGATAAACGCCCTCTCGCCTCCGGCAATGAGTCCGACAATCAGATCGGGCGATACGCCAAACGTGGGTGGGCACTCCGACGCGTCGAGCACGCCCAAACGACCGCTCGTGCCCGCGCCCATATAAAAGACGCGTCCGCCGCGCTCGAGCGCCTCGGCAGCCCAGTCGATTGCCGTGGCAACCTGGGGCAACACTTTCGTGACCGATTGGACGGCGCGAAGATCCTCATCGTTCATCGTCGTGACGATTTGCAGCGATGTCATCGTGTCGAGGTCCATTGACTTTTGATTTCGCTGTTCTGTCGTGAATTTTGTTAAATCGAGCATTTTGTTCACCTCATCTTTCCTGTTTCTCGATGTAGTTTTGCTTGATGACATGCGTCGCCCGTTCGTAATCGCTCGCAACGTAAGCAGCGTAGAGGGCATCGACAACCATAAGCTGAGCCATACGCGAGGCCATGGCACCGCTGCGGACCAAGGGCTCGCTTGCAGCAACGCCGAGCACGGCATCGGCCATGGTGGCAAGCTTGGACGATCCATCTACTTTGGTCACGGCCACAACGGGACAGTTGTGGCGTTGGGCCTCGGCGGTGCAGTCCAGTACTTCTTGCGTTAAGCCCGAGTAGCTAAAAGCAATGCCGATATCGCCTTCGTGCATGTTCTTGGCGCACAAGAGTTGGTCGTGCCAGTCATCGTACAGATGGCATTCCTTGTCGACACGCATGAGCTTTTGTGCCAGATCGTGTGCAACCAAGCGAGAAGCACCAATACCGAACAGATTGACCATGCGCGCCCGCTTAAGATAGGCTGCACATCGTTCCAAAACGGTGTAATCGAGTGTTCGCGCCGTCGCCTCGATCGTGCGCACGTTGCTTTTCATCACCTTCCCCACGATACGTTCGACGCTGTCATCCATGGAGATGTCCTCGAGAGCTACGTCTTTCTTGTCACCTAAGAGCGCCAGCTCGGCAATCAGTTCGCGCTGGAACTCCTTGTAGCCCGCAAAACCCAAACGCTTGCAAAAGCGCAAAATGCTCGAGGGCGAGGAGAACGTGACATCGGCAAGACCGCGGACGGACAGCCCGACCACCTCGTGCGGATGAGCGCTTACATATGCGATGACATTGCGTTCCGCCGGGCTCGCGCTGAGCTCACGCTCGCAAAGCCGCAAAAGCAATCCGTTTGCCATCTCAAACACCTCCGTTGAGAAGAATTAAAGACCAACGAACGATTCGTACCGTATACAAACAGCTTTTGCGGTACATTGTGCCGCATCGTGGCGCACAAAGGGCGAGCGTTCTACCGCTCGCCCCTCAAATCCGACCGCTCGGAAATACGCGCGACACAAAATAATTCAACAAGGTCGCATTATCAGAAACGGGTTTGCTACCGGCTAGAGCCTCGCATGGGCGCCGATCGGCCGAGTCGCATGGCGCACCAACGCCGCCGCCAGCAATACCAACAGCATGGCGGTGACATAGCCCGCAGCATCGAATCCTAAATCGATAACGTCGAAATGCCTGCCGGGAACAAAGATCTTATGTACCTGATCGCCAACGGAGCAGGCGGCGCAAAAGAGCAATACGGGCACGCAACGGGAGCATACGCTCCACGGACGCCTGGAAAAGCAAACCACGACCACCGAGGCGAACAACCCGACGAAGAAAAATTCTACGGTATGGGCAACGCGACGGACGTTCGTGCCCACCCACATGCGAATGGAAGCAAGTCGGCCAGACCGGACATTCGAGGCAGCCGAATCGGCGCCCCCGGTCATTCCGTTCTCCGTCTGGGCTTCACCCGTGGCATCGGCGGCCTGAACGCCCGTAGCCTGACCCTCCACCACACGCGCGGTGGACTCGCTCAACAACGACGTCTCCGCCGCGTCTTGCTCCGTCAGCACCCAGATACCCGCCAGCGTTGCAGCGAACAGAACGATCGCGGTCCATCCGATTATTTGTTTTATGCGCGCCAAGGGCCAACCTCCTTTTTTGAATATCAGCGAGTGTAGCCCCAAATGACATCGTCACCGTATCAAAATTTGAATCGCAACAGGAAGCGACAAAGCGACGCAAACCCCTACCCCGCCTCGCGCATCCAGCGATCGAACGTCCCCACGCACACGCCCAGGCACTTTGCTGCTTGGCTGCGGGTAATATCGCCTGCCTCATAGCTATCGCGCACCAGCTCAAACTGAGGAGGGCACGGCTTGCGAGGTCGACCGAAACGGACCCCTCGCGCCCGCGCCGCTGCAATTCCCTCCGCTTGGCGCCGATGGATATTCTCGCGCTCCACCTGCGCCACGTAGCTCAGCAGTTGCAGCACAATATCGGCAATCAGGACGTTGGTCACATCCGGCGCGCCGCTGGCCCTAGCGCGCGTGTCAAGCAATGGCATGTCCAACACCACAATGGCAACCCCGAGCTCCTTGGTAATGCGTCGCCATTCCTCAAGAATCTCGGAGTAATTACGGCCAAGTCGGTCGATAGAAAGCACCACCAGTACGTCCCCGTCTCCCAGGACGTGCAGCAGCTCGCGATAACGCGGTCGATCGAAGTCCTTGCCGCTCGCATGGTCGGCATAAATATTCGCCGAGCCCACGCCATAGGCGCCCAGCGCATCCAGCTGCCGATTAAGGTTCTGATCGCGCGAACTCACCCGCGCATAACCGTACACCGTCGCCATCTCATCCCCGCTTTCTTGTAAACCTGCCAAAAAGGGACAGGTTTATTTTGGTAGGTTTTACCTCTCAAATAGCAGGTAAGCGGGCGGCCGAGCAGACGGCAAGGTAGCCACGATTCAAATGCGGAGGGCGGTCCCGAAAGGCCGCCCTCCGCTCGCACACCATGAGTCGGGATTTGGCTAATGGATAAGCTTAAAGTCCAAGTGCCCACGCGTGGTATTGACGCGCGAGACCTCGACGATCACACGCTGCCCCAGTTCGTAACGAGTGCCCGTGTCGGCACCCGTCAGCGTAAGCGCATCCTCGTCGAACTCGAACCACTCGTTGCCCAGGCTCTTGATTGAAACCAAGCCTTCGACCTGCGTTAGGTCCAAGCGCACAAAAAGGCCCATGCTGCTAACCCACGAGACGGTTCCGGCATAGCGCTCGCCCAGACGGTCCTCATAGTACTGGGCAATCTTGATCTTTTGCGTCGCATGGCTGGCGGCATCTGCCGCGCGCTCGGCATCGCTGCATGCGCGGCAGATCTGCGGCAGAATGCGCGGCAGCGACTCGCGCCCCTTGCCGATCAGCCGCGGCGTACGGACCAAGGCGTCCTTGCCGCCGAGCTGCTCATAGGCCAACTGCAGTTTGAGCACGCGGTGCACCACCAGATCGGGGTAGCGACGGATGGGACTCGTAAAGTGACAGTAACACGGCGCGGCGAGCGCAAAGTGGCCCTCGTTGCGCGGCTTGTACAGCGCGCGCTGCATGCTGCGCAGAAGCAGCGTGTTGACGAGCGGTGCGTTGGCCGTACCGGCGGCAGCATCAACTGCAGCCTGTAGCTCGTCGGGACTCCCCAGGGCAATACCGGCAGCACGGCGATCGTCGATGATGCCTAGCTGCGCCAGCGCAACGGCGGCACCGTGCAGGCTATCGGGGCTCGGATCCTCATGCACGCGATAGCAGGCCTCGATACCACGGTCCGCCAGCCACTCTGCAACGCACTCGTTGGCGAGCAGCATGGCTTCCTCGATAAGCGACGTGGCACACGAACGCTCACGCGCCACAATCTGCACGGGCACTCCGTCCTCATCCAATAGAGCGCGAATCTCGGCCGTGTCAAAATCGACTGAGCCGCGGGCGCGACGAATACGACGGCGAAGTTCGGCGAGTTCGTTGGCGGCGACAAGGAAATCGCCGAGGTCGATGTTGTAGCCGCGGGCGGCCTCCTCGCACGCAAGACCGCGCTCAAGCACTTCCTCGCGCAAGGCCTCAGCAGCCGCAACATCCTCGGCCGCGCCCTCCAGCACCGAATACTCAACCGCGCCGGCACGCACCAGCAGCGCCTCGGCGCCATCATAGTCCATACGCACACGCGAGCGAATCACGCTGGGATACGGATCGTAATGCCGCACGCGACCCTGCTCATCGAGCTCGATATCGACGGTAAACGCAAGACGGTCCTCGTCAGGGCGAAGCGAGCACAGGTCACAGGACAGGCGTTCGGGCAGCATGGGAAGCACGCGATCGGCCAGATACACCGATGTCGTGCGATGGCGAGCCTCAAGATCGATATGCCCGTCCCAAGCCACATAGTGTGAAACGTCGGCGATATGCACACCCAGCTTGTAGCCGCCCTCGGGCATACGCTCCAGCGAAATGGCATCGTCAAAGTCGCGCGCGTCGACCGGGTCGATCGTGATGACAAAGCGGTCGCGCAGATCGCGGCGGAGCGGGTCCTTAAGCGCCGCGGACACATCGAGCGAAAGCCCCTCGGCCTCGTCTAGCGCGACCTCGGGATAGCTATCGGTATAGCCGTAACGCGCCATCACATATTGAACGCCCAAATCGGGCGCGTCATCTCCGCCAATGCGGCGTTCGATCGTCACAGTGCCCGATTCCAGGCGCGTCGGGTAGGTCAAAATGCGCGCGACAACGACATCGCCCGGGCGGACGCCCAGGCGATCCGCCGAGGTATCCTCGGGCAGAATGAAGAAGTCGGCCTTCAGGCGTGAATCGAGCGGCTCAATCACACCGAGCGGACCGGCGGTCTGGTACGTGCCCACCACGCTTATGGCTGCGCGCTCAACCACGCCTTCGATCACGGCGCGCCGCTCACCGTGCGGGCTGTTCTTAATGCTCACGGCAACGGTATCGCCATCCATAATCTCGCGCTTGCCACGGCCCATGACCTTGTAGTCGCCATTCTCGGTTATGACATAGGCACTGTGCTCATGGAGCTGCACGCGCCCGGTCAGGCTCGGACGGCGTTCGCTGCGCACCGGCCCGCGCTTATTGCGAGCTCCACGCTTATGCTTGTTATTGCGCCCCATGGCGCCTCCTAACTATCGATTGCCGACTCCAAAGAGTCTACCCAAATGATTCGCCATCCTGCCGTCCCCTAGGGATCAAAAAACGGGCCGCCCCATAAGAGACGACCCGTTGGAAGGGATGAATTCCAGGCATGCCTACACGCGCAGGTAGCGGCGCATGGCGATGGCAGAACCAAAGAGACCGATAATCACGCCGACCAGAATCAGCGCAGCATAGGTCACCAGGTAGTACTGCATCGGCAGGGCAAACGACATCCAGCCGATGCTCTCCTGCAGACGCGGAATCA
The DNA here is from genome assembly GCA_902494715.1 of uncultured Collinsella sp. Lineage (GTDB taxonomy): Bacteria > Actinomycetota > Coriobacteriia > Coriobacteriales > Coriobacteriaceae > Collinsella. The sequence goes on along the minus strand of CABUUJ010000030.1, from coordinate 6,575 downwards.
TCAGATTGCGCAGCAGCTCCAGAACGCCGATGGAAAGCAGCGAGCCCAAAATGGCCTGCAGCACGCCCTCGGTGATAAACGGGCCACGAATGAAGCCGTTGCTGGCGCCGACCAGACGCATAATCGCAATCTCACGACGACGCGCCGTGATGGACAGGCGAATCGTGTTGTTGATGAAGATGAATGCGATAAAGGTCAGAAGGCCAACGAGCACCACGGCGGCGATGCGGATGTAGTTGGTCACCTGGAACAGGCGGCTCACTTCCTCCTGGCCGTACAGCACGCTCGCGTTGACGTCGCCGTCATCCGCGATCTTCTGGAAATCGGCATCCTTCTTGAGCTTCTTGGCCGTGCTCTCGACCTGAGACGGATCGTCCATCTCAATCGCAAACGAGGCGGGCAGCGGGTTCTGGCCGTCGAGCGCGCTCATGGTGGCGTCGGCGTTACCCGACATCTTGCTCGTGTACTCGGCCAGCGCGTCGTCCTTATCCTTATAGGTCACGGACTTGACGTTATTCCACGTCTTAAGCTCGGCCTCAAAAGCCTGAACATCGGCCTGATCGGCGTCATCACTAATGAACGCGTTGATGACAACCTGATCCTCGACGGTGCCGATCACGGAGTTCAGCATCGCAGAGCCCATGATGAACAGGCCGATGATAAACAGCGAAAGGAAGATCGTGATGACGGCGCCGAGCGAGGTAGTCCAGTTACGGAAGAAGTGGCTGATTGCCTCTTTGAAGGAGTAGCCCACGTTAGTTGGTGCCATAGTTGCCGTAACCTCCCCTCTCCTGGTCGCGGATAACGTGGCCGCCCTCAAGGGCGATCACGCGACGGTGCATGCTATCGACCATCTCGCGGTCGTGCGTGGCGACGATCACGGTGGTGCCAGTGCGGTTAATACGCTCGAGCAGCTTCATGATGCCCAGCGAGATCGCCGGGTCGAGGTTGCCCGTCGGCTCGTCGCAGATCAGCAGCGGCGGACGGTTGACCATAGCGCGGGCGACGGCAACGCGCTGCTGCTCGCCACCGGAAAGCTGGTCGGGCAGCGAGTCCATCTGATCGGCCAGGCCGACCAGACGCAGCACCTCGGGCACCTGGCTGCGAATGACGCCCTTGGGCTTGCCGATGCACTGCAGGGCAAACGCCACGTTTTCGTAGGCGGTCTTTTGCGGCAGAAGCTTAAAGTCCTGGAACACGGCGCCAATCTGGCGGCGCAGGAACGGAACCTTGCGGTTCTTGATCTTCATGAGGTCCTGACCGGCAACCAGGATGCGGCCGCTCGTCGGCTTGACGTCACGGTTGAGCGTCGACAGCAGCGTGGTCTTACCCGAGCCGGAGTGACCGACCAGGAAGACGAACTCGCCCGGATAGATCTCGATGTTGATGTCGTCGAGTGCAGGCTTGTTGGGCTGTGCCGGATAGATCTTGGTGACATGCTCCATAAGGATGACGGGCTCGACACCGGCCTGTTTGGCCATCTTCTTGCGGCTGGCCTGCGGATCGATGGGCGCAAACACCGACGTAAAATCGGGGTTGTTGAGCGCGTTATCGAGGCTTGCGACCTCGGCTGCCTGATCGCTCTCGACCACCGGGGCAGCAGGCTGCGTGGGGTCGGGAATAGCGGCAAAGAGACCGGACTGCGCAGGCTGAGGAGCCGGCGTCGCAGGGGCCAAGGGGTCGGGAATGCCGGCCATGGTAGGCTGCGGCGTGGCGGCACCAGCCTGAGACTGCTCCACGCGAGCGGTCACGGCCTGAACGGGCTCAAAACCCGCCGTGCCGGAAAGCGCGACATCGCTGGTTGGATTGTAGGCAAAGGGATCGGATGCCGGCTGTGCCTGATCTGCCGGCTGAGCGGGGGCCTGAGCAACAGGCTGGCCCTCTGAATCCGGAGTGGCGAAACGACTGCCCTGGACGCCTGCCTGCGTCTTGGGGGCATCATCGCCCGCACCGGAGGTACGGAAGTGGTTACCCACTGGTGCTCCTTATCGTCGTGCGTTTAAACTACATGAGCGCTTTGTATTTTAGCAGTATTAGCTTTGCTGCACATAAGAAGCATGGCGTGCTTAGGGATCCCGTCGGCCGGGCACAGGGTTACTCTCCAAATCGTCCTCGGACATGTCGGAGCCCCCGCTGCGCGCTTCGCGCTGCGGGGGCTCCTCCGTCCTGCGGAAAGATTTGGAGAGTAGCCCTGTGTCCGGCCTGCGGTAACTAAGGGGTCGCCGCGTTTTACTTGGGGTGCTGCATATACAAAGTTGGAAGGGTCTGAATTGCGCTTTGTCGATATATGCCCTTTTCCCTGATGGGACCGTGCTTGAGGGGCGTCTTCATAAGTTGCGGTGAAATAGGGACTGTTTTACCAGTTAAAAGGTCTAATCAGTCCTTATTTCACCGCAACTGAAACAGGGGCGCTCTCCAAGAGAGCGCCCCTGCCGGGTTTCCATAGTACTGGCGAAACAGTTTTATAGTTCTGGCGAAGCAGTCCTTGAGATCCGCCTTGCCTTATGCCAAGAACTCCTTGGTGGTCGCCACGATGTTGGCGGCGTCCAGGCCGTACTTGTGCAGGAGCTCGGCGCCCGGGCCGGACTCACCGAAGGTGTCGTTGACGCCGATCTTCTTGAGCGGCGTCGGGCACTGCTCGCACAGGACGTCGGCAACGGCGCTGCCCAGGCCACCGATTACAGAATGCTCCTCGACGGTCACGACGTGGCCGGTCTTGGTGGCGCTCTTGACGATCAGGTCGGCATCGATGGGCTTGATGGTGTGCATGTTGATGACCTCGGCGTCGATGCCCTCGGCAGCGAGCTGCTCGGCGGCCTCGAGAGCCTCGCCGACCATCAGGCCGCAGGCGATAATGGTCACATCGGCGCCCTCGCGCATGACAATGCCCTTACCCAACTCGAACTTGTAGGTCTCGGGGTCGTTGATAACCGGCGAGGCCAAACGGGCGAAGCGCATGTACACCGGACCGTCGCACTCGTAGGCGGCGCGCGTCACGGCGCGGGCCTCCACGTCGTCGGCGGGAACAATCACGGTCATGCCAGGGATGACGCGCATCAGGGCGATATCCTCGCAGCACTGGTGCGTGGCACCATCCTCGCCCACCGAGATACCGGCGTGCGTGGCACCGATCTTAACGTTGAGGTGCGGGTAGCCGATGGAGTTACGGACCTGCTCAAAAGCGCGGCCGGCGGCGAACATGGCAAAGGTGCTCGCGAAGGCAACGCGGCCGGTGGTCGCGATACCGGCGGCGACGCCCATCAGGTTGCTCTCGGCAATGCCCACATCGAAGAAACGATCGGGGCAGGCGGCCTTGAACTTGCCGGTCTGCGTGGCGGCGGCCAGGTCGGCGTCGAGGACCACAAAGTCATCGTGCTCGTTGGCGAGCTCGACGAGGGCCTCGCCGTAGCTTACGCGCGTGGCGATTTTCTTGACGTCTGCCATCCTAGAGCTCCTCTCCGGCGGCCGTGAGCTCTGCCATGGCCTGCTCAAACTGTTCATCGTTGGGGGCCTTACCGTGCCAACCCACCTGGTTCTCCATAAAGGAAACGCCCTTGCCCTTCATGGTCTCGGCGATAATGGCGGTCGGCTGGCCCTTGGTAGCGCGAGCCTCGGCAAAGGCGGCGCGGATCTGGTCGAAATCGTTGCCGTCGGCAAGCTCCACCACGTGGAACTTAAAGGCGCGGAACTTGTCGGCGAGCGGCATGGGGTCGTTGACCTCCTCGACGGGGCCGTCGATCTGCAGGCCGTTGTGGTCGACGATCACGCAGAGGTTATCGAGCTGCTGGTTGCCGGCAAACATGGCGGCCTCCCAGACCTGGCCCTCCTCGCTCTCGCCATCGCCCAGCAGGGCGTACGTGCGGTAAGTATCACCCCAGTGCTTGGCGGCAACCGCCATGCCCACGGCAGCGGAGATGCCCTGGCCCAGCGAGCCGGTGGACATATCGACGCCCGGGGTGTCGTTCATGTTGGGATGGCCCTGCAGGTGGCTGCCGATATGACGCAGCGTCTCGAGGTCCTCCTTGGGGAAGAACCCGCGCTCGGCGAGCACGGCGTACAGACCCGGAGCACAGTGGCCCTTGGAGAGCACAAAGCGATCGCGGTCGGCCTTGCGGGGATCGGCCGGGTCGACGTTCATTTCCTCAAAGTACAGATAGGTCATGATGTCGGCAGCGCCGAGCGAACCGCCCGGATGGCCGGACTTGGCAGCGTGCACTCCGGTGACGATGCCCTTCCTTACCTCGTTGGCAACCTTTTTGAGCTCTTCGTCGCTCATTGTGCCTTCCTTTCATCCTCATTAGACAAAATGCGCACGGCACCGAAGGTAATCCCAACACAGCCGCAATGCACGTACGTCATTCATTATGCTGGAAACTGGAAGCTTTACCAGACTTTTTATCATTATTTGAGCAATTGAGCAGGCAGAACCGCTGATGAAACGGTTTATCAATGTGAACGTCTTTTGGATGGAACGCGATCGACCCTACGCGCTAATGTCCTTGAATCCCTCGCCGAAGGCTTCCGTAACGTCGGCAACCGTCACGATGGCATGAGGATCGCGCTCGCGCACGATCGTCTTGAGGGTATTGAGCTCTCGACGGCTCACGATGACCATAATCACCGGCTTCTCGGCACCCGAATACATGCCAGTCGCCTTAAACTTGGTACAACCACGACCCAGGCCATACATGATATCGGCAACGATATCAGGGAACTTGTCCGAGATGATGAGTACCATACGGCGTTTGTTGCCACCATCGACCACGGCATCGATCACGTAGCCGCTAATGACCATCGAAAGGCCTGCATATAGCGCGTTTTCGATTGAAAAGACCGGAGCCGACAGCGCGCATACGGCAACATCGATCGCCATGACGGTCGAGCCCACGGGCAGTGAGGTATTACGCGAGATGATTTGGCCAATCGTGTCCGAGCCGCCGGTGTTGGCGCCGGCGCGCAACACCATGCCGTAACCGATGCCCGTAATAATGCCGCCCCACATAGCGGGCAGCATCAGGTCGGCATGTGCCAGCGGCGCCACAAACGGGGCGAACAGATCGGTAAAGAAGCCCAGCAGCACAAAGCCCGTCGCGGTCTGCACCACGTAGAACATGCCGCCCTCGCGCATAACGACCAGCAACAGCAAGGCGTTCATCACGATCGTCTGAATACCAACGGGAAGCGATAGGCCGCGCGATGCACCGACCGCCTGGATAATGGTGGCAAGGCCCGTAACGCCACCGGCAGCAAGGCCGTTGGGAATCAAAAACAGGTCGGTCGCAATAGCGGCCAGAGCGCACCCCAACATAATCTGGGGCAGATCGTGAAAAAAGTTCATCGAAAGAATGCGCTTGATGTCCAGACGATATGCCATGCTGCCTCCCTCAAAAAAGCGCACCCCATCGGATGCGCTTTGAACTTCTTCTTGTATTGAATTCTACCGATTCGCCGGACAGAAACCACCCCTGCGATGGGTTTGCTCTGGATACAAAACCACACTGCTCGGAGGGCTTTAATCCATTTCCACATAAACCGGGCGGTTTAAGCAGACGGGGTCTCCGTGTCAGCGTTGCCAGTGGCCCAGCGATGGTAGCCAATAACAAACGGGTCCAGGTCGCCATCGTCAAGAACGGCCTCGACATTGCTGGTCTCCACGCCCGTGCGCAGATCCTTGACCATCTGGTACGGGTAGAGCACGTAGCTGCGAATCTGGTTGCCAAAACCAATCGTGGTCTTGGGCCCGCGGATCTCATCGAGCGCCTCGGCGCGCTTCTCGAGCTCAATCTCGTACAGGCGAGCCTTGAGGATCTGCATGCACGCGGCCTTGTTCTGGATCTGGCTGCGCTCGTTTTGGCAGGTAACCACAATGCCGCTCGGGAAATGCGTCACGCGCACGGCGGAGTCGGTGGTGTTGACGCCCTGACCGCCCGGGCCGCTCGCGTGGTACACGTCCACGCGGATGTCATCGGGGCTGATCTCGATGTCGATATCATCGGGTAGCACGGGGATGACCTCGACGCCGGCAAACGTGGTCTGGCGGCGCTTCTTGTCGTCGGTGGGGCTAATGCGAACCAAGCGGTGGACACCGGCCTCGGCGCGCAGCATGCCAAATGCGTCCTTGCCCTCGACGGTAAAGGTCGCGCGGTCGATGCCGATGACCTCGGCCGCGGGACAGTCGTTGATGGTGACCTTCCAGCCGCGACGCTGGCAATACTTCATGTACATCTTAAAGAGCATGAAGGTCCAGTCCTGGGCCTCCAGACCACCCTGTCCGGGCTTGATGGTCACAATGGCATCGCCGTGATCGAACTCACCGGTAAACCAGCTCGAAAGCTCAAGCTCATCGATGGCACGGGCCAGGCGTTCTGCAGTAGCGGCAGCCTCCTCGCGCAATGCGGCGGCGTCGGGGTCATCCCCCATCTCCTCGGCAAGCTCCAGCGCCGCGCGGGCGTCAGATAGCTCGCCGCGCGCGGTATCCACGGCAGCGATATCTTCCTTGGCGCGAGCGATCTCCTCCATGGTGGCACGGGCGGCGTCGGCGTCATCCCAAAAGCCAGGAGCAACACTTTTGGCCT
>CABUUJ010000029.1 GCA_902494715.1 uncultured Collinsella sp. | reverse complement strand
TCCATGACGCCCACCTGCCATATTTGCCCTTTACCGATTTGCCGGGTCTTTGCGGCCCCATTGCCGATCACCCGTGCGACAATGCGCCGGACGAGAAAGGAATCCGATGGAATCGACTGATGTACTGGTAATTGGATCTGGCATTGCGGGCCTTTGTGCCGCCATCGAAGCGGCACGCACGGGTGCAACCGTCACTGTGGCAAGCGCCGGCAAGACCATGAGTGGATCGAGCTTCTTCCCCGGAACCTGGGGCCTAGGGCTTATCGGACCCGTTAACGAAGACGATGAACAGGACCTCATCGACACCATTCAGACCGTCGGCGGCGGCGTTGCCGACCCCGAACTCGTCCAAACGTTCGTCCACTGCATTCCCCAAGCGATTGACTGGCTCGAACAGGATCTGGGCGTAGAACTCCAGCACCCGCAAAGCGCCGAGAGCGCCCAGCAAAAGCAATTTATCCCTTGCTTTGACCATAAGACACGTATGTGGCGCGGCCTCACCCGCAAGCCCCTTGAGGACGCTCTGACGACCCGGATCGAGTCACTCGGCATTCGCCTGCTCCCCCGCCATGAGCTTATTGACCTTGTTGAGGACACGAACGGCAGAATAACCGGAACCGTACTCTACGACCTTACCGAAAATCGAATCGTGCCCTTTGCTGCCAAGGCCACGATCATCGCAGCCGGTGGCACAGGCGGCCTGTTCGAGCGCAGCCTTACGTCGGCTGATGTGCTCAGCTCCTCGCAGGCCATCGCACTGGCGCACGGCGCATCGCTTGCTAATATAGAGTTCATGCAGATGATGCCCGGCTTCATCGAGCCCAAGCGCAACCTGGTCTTCAACGAGAAAACCTGGCGCTACGTACATATAGACCAGCCGGTAGATATTGCCGACGACAAGCTGGACGACCTGCTCGAGCAGCGCTCTGGATATGGCCCCTTCACGTCACGCTTGGCCTCCCGCGCTATCGATCTCGTCATCGATCAGGCAGGTGTCGAAGGCCTGGCACTCCACTACGACTTCCCCCGCGAGGATGTCCCAGAGTTTGTGCAGACCTTTGCCACCTGGCTGCAAGACGAGCACGGCATCGCTCCGACTGACGAGATGCGCGTTGCGATGTATGCCCACGCCGCTAACGGCGGCATCAAGATCGATAAGACCGCGTACACGGGCGTTGAGGGTCTCTACGCTTGCGGCGAGGCGACAGGCGGCATGCACGGAGCCGACCGCATTGGTGGCTTATCAAGTGCCAACGGCATCGTGTTCGGGCGCATCGCGGGCGCATCGGCAGCCCTTGCAGCGCAGAAGGAGCCTGAGGCAGCCCTGAAGGCGGATATCACCCTCCCCCAGTACGGCATTGCCACAACAGATGCCGAACGCCTGACACACAGCCTTAGGCACACGATGAGCACCTATTGCATGATCAACAGGACCGAAACAGGCCTATCCGAGGCCCTGCAACAGCTTGAAAGCCTGCAAGACAAGGCCATGGCGCTGAGCAAGCCGCATGCCGATGACAGCGAGATCGCAGCCCTCGCCCGCCTACAGTCGCAGATTCGACTAGCACAGGAAATGGTCAAAGCCATGCGCAAGCGAACTGAAAGCTTAGGTTCGCACTATCGAGCAGACTAAATCGATTCTCACTTTGAGTTTGATCACAACTTCTCAACATGCATCGAGTCCCGTAAGCAAGATTCCCCTAAGGAGAACGCGCCTACGGGGCTTTAGCCGTGTTTCCCTAAGGGAATCACGGTGCAGATCACTCAGCTCCGCGCCCTTTCGGGTTCGACCCCATGCGAGGTCAACAAAAAAGCGACCAGCCTGAGCCAGTCGCTTTAACAATCTTTGGGTGGGCCGTCAGGGGGTCAGCCTGCTGCGCAGGCGGCCGCTGCGGCGCTTTGCGCCTTGCGCGCTGCGCTGGTAAATGCTCACGCATTTCCTCAGCTCCGCGCCCCGACGGGTCCGACCCCATGCGAGGTTAACAAAAAAGCGACCAGCCTAAGCCAGTCGCTTTAACATGCTTTGGGTGGGCCGTCAGGGGGTCGAACCCTGGACCTTGGGATTAAGAGTCCCCTGCTCTACCAACTGAGCTAACGACCCAAAGCTAAAGTCCGTTGTGGCGGACTTTAGAGGAGATATCGTGTGGTGGGCCGTCAGGGGTTCGAACCCTGGACCTTGGGATTAAGAGTCCCCTGCTCTACCAACTGAGCTAACGACCCGATATCAACACGAAGCAAGAACTGGGGTGGGTAAAGGGACTCGAACCCTCGACCTACGGGACCACAACCCGTCGCTCTAGCCAACTGAGCTACACCCACCGTGTCCTGTGCGCTTCGCGCTCGACTATTATTGCAAGGAACGCCATGCGATGCAAGCCCCAATTTTCAAGAATTTTGAAAAGAGTTTTTTAGATCCATTTCGGGCAAATCCTACCGGTTTCATAGGAGTAAACTTGCCCCACTGCAAATGCTCGAAAGGACCGGCATGAAAGAACTATCCAACCGCACGGCAACGTTTACCGATTCGGTCATCCGCCGCATGACACGCATCTCCAATAAGTATGGCGCTGTCAATCTCTCGCAGGGCTTCCCCGACTTCGATCCCCCGGCGCAGCTGCTCAACAGCCTCAGCGCCATCGCCAGCGACCCCAAGCCGCTCTATCACCAGTACTCCATCACCTGGGGCTCCCAGGCCATGCGCGAGGCGCTCGCCGCCAAACAGGAGCACTTTATGGGTATGCCGGTGAACCCCAACGAGAATATCGTAGTCACCTGCGGCTCCACCGAGGCCATGATGGCCGCCATGATGACGGTCACCAACCCCGGCGACAAGGTCGTCATCTTCTCGCCGTTCTACGAGAACTACGGCGCCGACACGATCCTTTCGGGTGCCGAGCCCATCTACGTGCCGCTCAACCCGCCCACATTCGACTTTGACCGCGAGGTACTCGAGGCGGCCTTCCGCGACAACGACCCCAAGGCCATCGTCCTGTGCAACCCTTCCAACCCCTGCGGCAAGGTCTTTACACGCGATGAGCTCACCTTTATCGCCGACCTCTGCAAAAAGTACGACACCTACTGCATCACCGACGAGGTCTACGAGCACATCGTCTACGCGCCCCACGAGCACGTCTATATGGCCACGCTGCCCGGCATGTTTGAGCGCACCATCAGCTGCAGCTCGCTGTCCAAGACCTACTCCATCACCGGCTGGCGTCTGGGCTACACTATCGCCCCTGCCGAAATCACCGAGCGCATCAAAAAGGTCCACGACTTCCTCACCGTGGGTGCCGCCGCTCCCCTGCAGGAAGCCGTCGTCACCGCCCTCAACTTCGACGACAGCTATTACGATGAGGTCCTCGACCTCTATACCGCCAAACGTGACCTGTTCTGTCAGGGACTCGACAGCATCGGTCTTGAGCATAACGTGCCGCAGGGCGCCTACTACGTCATGATGGACATCTCTGAGTTTGGCTATGACAGCGACCTCGAATTCTGCGAGGACCTCGCGTCTAAGGTGGGTGTGGGCGCCGTGCCCGGCTCGAGCTTCTTCCGCGAGCCCGTCAACCACCTGATTCGTTTCCACTTTGCCAAGCGAGACGAGACGCTTAACGCGGCGCTGGAGAACCTCAAGTCGCTACGTGATAAAATCAAGCCGCGCGGGTAAGGACGGCCCGGCAACTAAAGTAACCAAAGAAGCCTCGCACCGCCCGCCGCGTTGCGAGGCTTCTTTCTATAGCGCTTTCTTAAATGGTTTAGAGCTCTATACTTTAGTCACGGAGCAACTCGTCCCAGAGAAAGGAATACTATGGCAGAGCAGCAGCTTATCGGAGCGCTCGAGGCCGGCGGCACCAAGATGGTCTGCGCCACGGGCTATGCGGACGGTACGGTCCTGGAGCGTGAGCAGATCGCGACCACGACCCCGCAGGAGACCGTCGAGGCCGTCAACGCGTGGTTTGCCGACAAGGGCATCGCCGCGCTGGGCATCGGCGCCTTTGGCCCCACCGCAGTCAACCCTGCCTCGCCCCAATACGGCAAGATCCTGGAGACGCCCAAAACGGCATGGCGCTACTTTGACCTGCTGGGCACTATCCAAAACGAGCTCAATATCCCCTGCGGCTACGATACCGACGTCAACGTCGCCTGCCTAGGCGAGGTCACGTTTGGTTGCGCCAAGGGCCTTACCGATGTGGTCTACCTGACCATCGGCACCGGCGTGGGCGCCGGCGTGCTCTCGGGCGGTAAGCTCGTGCACGGCATGATGCATCCCGAGGCCGGCCACATCCTGGTCACGCGCGACCCGCGCGACACCATCGGCGAACATAGCGCCTGCCCCTTCCACGACAACTGCCTCGAGGGCCTCATCGCCGGCCCCGGCGTTAAAAAGCGCTGGGATGGCAAGAGCGCCGGAGACATGGCCGATGACCCGGAGGCCATGGACCTGCTCGCCGGCTATCTGGCACAAGCACTCATGACCTACACGCTGTGCTACGCGCCGCAAAAGATCATCATCGGCGGCGGCGTGGCCGACCACACCCCCATCGTGCCGCTCGCACGCAAGAAGTGCGCCGAGATGCTCAACGGCTATATCGTCACGCCCGAGGTCAACGACATCGATAACTACATCGTCAACAACAGCCTCGAGGGCAAGCAGGGCATTATGGGCTGCCTGGCCCTGGGCGCACAGGCGCTTCAGTAGCAGACGCACCCACAGGGCGTGGCGCGCTCGGCAAATCCAACCTACGGAACGACGCCACCACGCCCCATATAAGCCCTCAAATAAAAAAGGCCGCCTAGGACCAAACAATACGTCCTAGGCGGCCTTTTTGGCGCACATCAGCGACCGTAAGAGATATCGGAGCACAACGCCCGTTGCCGCTCCACAGCAGTCGATCATCACATCGGTGATCATGCCGGCGCGTCCCGGCACAAAGAGCTGAATCGTCTCGTCGATCGAGGGAATCAGCAGCAGGAACACCGCCGTGGGCAGCAGCACGTCAAAGGTGCGCCGGCCCTCAAGATCAAAGGCGTGCGTTGCCAGGATGCCGAGCACCATATACTCGGTAAAATGCGCGCACTTGCGAACAACAAAGTTGGTCACCCATTCATATGGAAGTCCCACGCCGTGCAGGAAACAGCGGATAGCTTCCATGACCGTTAGGCTCAGCGAGCCCGACCCCGAGCCGGGAACCAGCGAATTGCCCCAGATCAAGAGCGCCATCAGGCAGGTCACGACCGCCCATTTTCGATTGATCTTAACCATGCAGAAGTTATGCCTCCGCGCGGAGCGGCGCAAAGCTGGCGGTACCGCCCTCGATAACGCTCAGATAGGCACGGCCCGTACGCTTGGCGGTAGAGGACTGCAGGCGCTCGATCTCTTCCTCGAGGATCTGATTGACGCGCTCGTGACGACGATTTTCCATAATGCCAGCGGCAATAGCCTCGGCCCGCTCGATGCTCTCGCGCGAGATGCGGGCGGTATCCTCGGGGAACACAGCGCTGTGACGGCCGACATAGGCGGGGGTAGCAGGCTGAGGGGCAGCGACGGGAGCGGGCGCTACAACAGGAGCGGGCTCGTCAATCTCATCCAGAATCGCGGTGGCGGCGGCCCACATGTCCTCGTGGCCCGAGTAATCGGCCATGGGGACATCGACCTCGAGCGAGGCGTCCGGAAGGTCGCCGGTGTCGATGCGATCTTGGGCATCAATCGATGCGGTGATGGCTGCAGGCTCATCGAGGTCATCGAGATCGATGTCCGCGGCACCGGAGATGATAGGCATGCTGGCGAGGTTTGCGTTGTACGGCGCAGCCTCGGCCGCCTGCTGCTGGGCAGGAGCGCCCCACAGCGAGCTTTCGGCGGCACGGCGGGCGGCAACGGCCTCCTCGTCCGCAGTAATGGCTTCATCAACGTACGAATTATCGGCAGAAGCGTTCACGTCCGCCGAGGTAGCGCTGTAGGCGTTATTGGCTGCCGCGTTTGCAACGAGTGCCACGAAAGCTGCCGTGCTGCCCGCAGGGGCGGCCTGGGAGCCAGACACGGCGCGTGCCGCGGCGGCGATGTCGTCGCGATTGAGGGAGCCGGTCTGCCCGCCGTTGGTGAGCTCGTCGATGGCGACTTGATAGACGTCGCGCGAGCGTGCGGGGTCGCAGCTCACCGGCGAATCGTCGTCGAGCATACTGTCGATCATGGACCAAGCCTCGGCCTCGTCCATAGCATCTGCGGCTCGAGCGATGGTAGGGACACCATCATCGGCATGACGGCGCTGGAACGCACCAGTCAGGCCGGAAAGGAATGCCGAGGTAGACTGCTCCGGCTGAGCCTGAGAAGCAGAAACAGCAGCATAAGGAGTCGCATCCTGCTGCTGAGCTGGAATCGAGGCGGTCTTGAACTCGCTTTGATGCTGATTGAGATTGGCGGCACCGCCCATGGCATCGGGCTGGAACAGACGCTCTTCACGCTGCGCACGGTACTCGGAAATACCCAGCGAGGCGGCATAGATACCCACGCCCGCCACCGCGCCCACGGCGAAGGGAACCGCACCCGCCACGACCGTCTCGTTCACCGACGAAAACGGCAGCGTCGCGGCATACATAACCACGGGAGCGGCAAGGCCGATCCCGCACGAAAGTCCGGCAAGAACTGCTCGTTGTGTTGCATCAGAAGAAGCCATGAGCTCTCCCCATCTTCCAGCACCCAAATCGCATCATTCAGTTGGCTGCGCGAGAGAAGATGAAGCGGGGCTATGCCCCAAAGCAACGGTATATGGTTCGTTTCATCTGCGTTTTCCGTCGCGAAGCTTAAAAGCTATTATGCGAAACCGCCCTGTCGATTGCAAGCGACGATGTCGGATTGAAACGGGAAACCTGCTGCTTGCCAGTCTTATGGTCAAAAATAAGTGCGGAGCGGCGATATGGAAAAGGGCCGAGGCGCAAGCCCCGACCCTTTATCGCATTGATGACTATCGCTGCGTTTGGATGACAACCTAGAACGTCTGCTCGTAGTCGCTGTGCTTTTTGGCCGAACGCACCAGGAACTCCTGGTTGGTGTTGGTGCCCTTAAGACCCTTGATAAACGATGCGGCTGCGCGCTCGGTGTTGTTCATGCCGGCAAGAATGCGACGCAGACCAAAGACAAACGGACGCATCTGCTCGTCAACCAACAGGTCCTCGTTACGCGTACCGGAGGCAACGGGGTCGATAGCCGGGAAGATGCGGCGGTCGGCCAGGTCGCGGTCGAGCTTAAGCTCCATGTTGCCGGTGCCCTTGAACTCCTCAAAGATGACCTCGTCCATCTTGGAACCAGTGTCGATGAGGGCAGAGGCCAGGATGGTGAGCGAGCCACCGTTCTCGATATTACGGGCTGCACCCAGGAAGCGCTTGGGAGGATACAGTGCCGCCGAATCGACGCCGCCCGAAAGGATGCGGCCTGAGGCGGGCGCCGCCAAGTTGTAGGCGCGGGCAAGACGCGTGATGGAGTCGAGCACCACCACAACATCGCCGCCCAGCTCCACGATGCGCTTGGCGCGCTCGATGACAAGCTCTGCCACGCGAGTGTGGTTATCGGCGGGCATATCGAAGGTCGACGCCACAACCTCGCCCTTGATGGAACGCTGCATATCGGTGACCTCTTCGGGGCGCTCGTCGACGAGCAGGCAGATGAGGTGCACCTCGGGGTTGTTAATCGAGATAGACTGGCAGATCTTCTTGAGGATCGTGGTCTTGCCGGCCTTGGGCGGGGACACGATCAGGCCACGCTGACCCTTGCCGATCGGCGACACGATGTCGATTGCGCGACCGGTAATGGAGTCCTTGCCGTGCTCCATGCGCAGCGGCTCATTGGGATAGACCGGGGTGAGGTCGCCGAACTTGGGACGGTTGCGAATCTGCTCGGGGTCCAGACCGTTGACGGTCGTGATTTTGGCGAGGCCGGCGCGCTTGTCGCCGCCGCGCGAAGGACGCAGCGAGCCCTCGATGACGTCGCCCGTGCGCAGGCGCGCGGAGCGGATGAGGTAGGCGGGCACGAAGGCGTCGTCGTTGGACTTCATGTAGCCATGGGCGTGGATGATGCCGGAGCTGTCCGGGCGAATCTGCAGAATGCCCTTGATGTCGCGGAAGCCCTCTGCCTTCGCGGCGGTGACGTAGATCTCCTCGACGAGCTCGGCTTTCTTCTTGCCGGTCGTCTCGATCTCGAACTCCTTGGCCTTCTCGCGCAGTTCGGCGACCTTCATGGCAGCGAGCTCCTCACGCGAAAGCGTGGGCTCGGTGGGGGCGGCGTTGCGCTCCTTGTTGCGCTGTTTGCGATCGCGCTGGCGGTTGCGGCGGTCGTTGTTGCGCTCGTCCTTGCGCTCGTTGCGCTCCTCGTTGCGCTTGTGCTGGCGACGGTTGGGACGAGTGCCGTCTTCGCCCTCGGCAGGCGCGGCGCCATCGTTTGCGGCGGCATCGGCGTTAGCCGCAGTATCATCGCTGGCCTCGGCCTTGGAATCGCCCTGCAGCCCGGCATCAGCCTGCTGTTCGGCGGCCTTGGCCTTAGCGGACTTCTTACGACCGCGCTTGGGCTTCTCGGACGCAGGCCGTTCGACGTCTTGGGGCTCGGCGGCATCAGTCGATGCATCGGCGGTTGTCTCGGCGGAATCCTCGGACGCACCCTTCTTGGCAGCCTTGGCCTTGGACGTGCGCTTAGCAGCAGTACGATGGCTGCGACCAGGACGGACGTCGGCGGGCTCGACATCGGCGGGAGCGGCCTCGGAAGTCGTAGCATCCTGGACGGGTGCATCGGCAGCGGTTGCAGACTCGGCGGTCGCCGCAGCATCCCGAGCGGCGGCGGCTGCGGCTGCGGCCTTCTCTGCCTCGACGAAGGCCTTGGGCTTGCGACCGCGACGGTGCGGGCGCAAAGCCGGATCGACAACGGGAACTTCGCTGGCCTC
Organism: uncultured Collinsella sp.; assembly: GCA_902494715.1. Classification (GTDB taxonomy): domain Bacteria; phylum Actinomycetota; class Coriobacteriia; order Coriobacteriales; family Coriobacteriaceae; genus Collinsella. Next base: position 18,538 of record CABUUJ010000029.1, on the reverse strand, counting down.
GACAGGCGCAGCGGGCTCAGTTGGCGATGCGCCCTCCCCTGCCGCGGAACGGACCGAAGCCTCAGTGAGCTCGGGGGTTACCTGTTCAGCAACCTGCTCGGCCTTAGCAGCCGTGCGACGGCGTGTGCGCGGTGCCGGCTTCTCGGTCGGTCGGTCGGCGGCAGGGGTCTCGGGCACAGACGGGGCTGCAAGCTCGGTCAGAGCCGCGGCCTCGCGCTCGGCAGCACGACGGCGGGCGCGCACCACCTGAGCCTCGCTAATCTGCGCCAACGCACGTGCCTGCGCGACCTCATCGGAAATCGGCGCCGAGGAGTCAGCTGCAACGGTGCGCTTGGCGCGCGTCGTGCGCGTGGTACGGCGCTTGGGCTTGGTGACCTCCTCGCCGTCAGCAGCAGGCTTGGTCGTGCGGCGCGTACGCTTGGGCTTTGCCGGAGCAGCCTCCTCACCAGTTGCAGGCACGGCCTTCTCAGCCGCTGCAGGCGTAGGCGTCGAAGCAGCCTTAGGCGTCTCAGGAGCCGAGGCTTGCGCGGGCGCCGCGACCTGGTCCGACGCAACCGGTGCAGCGGGAGCGGTCTGCGTCGTCGTTATTTCGTTTTCTTGCTGTTGATCAGACACAGTGTTTGCTCAACTTTCTTTTCAAGCCCTGTGATCACATGCTCCCTGCATAAACCTTCAGGGCGGCTAAACAGTCTAGCTCCGTCAAATACCGACGGACATCATTGATCTGTATCGAGATATTTGCGTCATATACGCAGCGTTAGTGTAACACAACCGCCGCCACCTGCAACTTAGTCATTGGGGACGTTCTTAAACGACTAGTCAAAAGGGACATTCTTCCCCTAAGGCGCCTTGAAATGGAGCGACTAAGGAGCAAATCCGTGGCGTCGGGATTCGCCGTGTCACGAAACGCGCCTATCTACTACGCTTGCCCCCGGACCCCTGACCATACCCTTGTTTTTTAAAAACAACGAGTCTGCTACCTGCGGTTTTAATATCGTACTTTTCGGCATGGTTCGGGATATGCGTCCAAACGTAGGAGATGAGCCCAATTCGTGGCGGACGGTATCCCGCCACCCCTCCTCGAGACAAAAATGATCCGTTTTCCTCCGTCCCAAGGGACAATTTTCAAAACTATGCCAGATTACGGGGCCCGAATGATGCAAGCCAACCATACCCTGCATTTTCAAGAAACAATAAACCGTCTACCTGCAGTTTTATTTTCACTGCTTTCGCCATGGTCGCTAGGCAGCGATTCAGCCCCGTAAAGCGGTATAGTTGCTTTTTTGTAGCATTTTCCAACACGCCCAAAAGCCCCGCCAAACGAAAAAAGCCCGACCTCCGCATGGAGATCGGGCTTATAGGGCTCAGCAAAGCCGAACCTACACGGTCAAATGACTCGCAGATTACATCTGCTCGGGCGCAGAAACGCCAACGAGGGTGAGCACCAGGGCGAGCGTCACGCGGACGGCGTCGCAAGCGGCCAGACGGGCGCGCGAAAGCTCGGGGTCGACGGGACGGCCCTCGCTCGGCAGAACCTGGCAGGCAGCGTAGAAGCTGTGGAAGTCGCCGGCGAGCTCCTCAGCAAAGTGCGTCAGACGGAACGGGGCGCGGTCGCGAGCGCAGCTGGCGATGAGGTCGGTGAGCTCGTTGAGCTTGCGCGAAAGGGCGAGCTCGGTCGGGTCGGTCAGCAGCGAGTAATCGACGTTCTCACCGATGGCCTTGGCGGCGACGGCCTTCATGCCCATCTCGTCAGCCTGCTCGGGCGTAACGTCAGCGGCACGACGCAGGATGGAGCACACGCGGGCGTGAGCGTACTGCACGTAATAGACCGGGTTGGAGTTGTCGCGCTTCTTGACGGCCTCGATATCGAAGTCGACCATCTGGTTGGAGCTCTTGGAGATGAGCGTGTAACGAGCGGCGTCGGAGCCGACCTCGTCGACGAGCTCCTGCAGGGTCACCATGGTGCCCTTACGCTTGGACATACGGACGGGCTTGCCGTTGCGCAGCAGGTTGACGAGCTGGCCCAGCAGAACCTCAAACTTGCCGGGATAGCCAAGAGCGTCGCAGACGCAGCGGACGCGCTCGATGTAGCCGTGGTGGTCGGCACCCCAGATGTCGATGACGTGGTCGACGCGCTGGAACTTATCCCAGTGATAGGCAACGTCGGATGCAAAGTAGGTGTACTCGCCGTCGGACTTGATCAGGACGCGGTCCTTGTCATCGCCCAGGTCGGTGGAGCGGAACCACAGGGCGCCGTCCTTGGTGTAGAGGTAGCCCATCTTGTCGAGCTTCTCAAAAGCGCGGTCGACGGCAGAGGTGCCGGCGGTCTCGCCCTCGGTGTCCTTCACGTACAGCGAACGCTCGGAGTACCAACGATCGAAGTCGCAGTTGACGGCATGGCAGAGGTCGCGCATGTTGTCGACCATCTTCACGTAGCCGCGCTCACGGAAGCTCTCCATGCGCTCCTGCGGATCGGCCTCGACCCACTTGTCGCCGTCGGTGCGCCAGAACTCGGCAGCCTCGTCGATGATGTAGTCGCCGCCGTAGGAATCCTTGCCCAGGGTCTCGGCAAAGTTGTCCTGATACGGATGGGTCTCGGGGTGCTCGTCGTTCTCGTCGGCAACAAAGGCGTCGCGGTCGGCGATCAGCAGCTTGTGAGCCTCGTCGATATCCACGCCCTGCTTGGCGATGATGTCGGCAAGCTGCATATAGCGCGTGCTGATGGAGTTGCCGAAGGTGTTCATCTGAGAGCCGTGGTCGTTGATGTAGAACTCACGCTGGATGTCGTAACCGGCGTGGTCCATGACGCGGCAGAGCGAGTCGCCCAAAGCGGCCCAGCGGCCGTGGCCGATGTGCATGGGGCCGACAGGGTTAGCGGAAACGAACTCGACCTGGGTCTTCAGGCCACCACCGACGTTGGACTTAGCGAAGTCCATGCCCTTCTCGCGGGCCTCGCCAAAGATGGCATTCTTGACGGCAACGGAGAGGTAGAAGTTGATAAAGCCGGGGCCTGCGATCTCGACCTTCTCAATCGCGGGGTCCTCGGGCATATGGGCAACGATGGCCTCGGCGATCTTGCGCGGGGCGCAATGGGCCAGCTTGGCGGACTTCAGGGCCATGGTAGAGGTCCACTCGCCATGAGAAGTGTCAGCCGGTCGCTCGATGGCGCAATCGTCAAGTTCAAATGCGGAAAGGTCGCCGGCCTCCTGGGCCGCAGCAAGCGCAGCGCGTACCAGCTCTTCAATCTTCTCGGGCATAGGTCCTCCTTGTGTTAAAGCCCCCGAGCTCTTGGTCACTCGTAGGGCAAAAGCCAGAGTTTGTAGCACTCTATCACAAGCAGTAGCTACTGTCGCAGGGTAAAGCCAATCGATATTGCATATGCACAAAATTGACTACAGCTTGTATGGAGTCACTCAAAGATGCCGGTCTGCCTGCAGATTATGCAAGCGTTGAAAATGCATAAAGGTGTGAATGAGCTGCGTCTGTTATCGAATACTCTTACCTATCGGAGTTGTGTGCTTTTCCTGCATAAAGTGAGGATTTGCGCACGTCAGCGTGTTATTCTAGACATACGTAAATACGTATAAGTTGGAGGTAGCATGTTCTCAATCGGTCAACACGTCATTCATCCGGGTCAGGGAGTCTGCACCGTCGTCGGTTTTAGGGACGACACACCGCAGCCCATGCTGCTGCTCGAGACCAAGCAGGGACATGCGCAGACAATCCTCATGTACCCCGTGGCGCAGGCCGACCGTTTGCACGCCGCTATCTCGCAGCAAGATGCCGAGCACCTGCTGAGCCACTACGACGAGCTGGAGTGCGACACCTTTACCGAGCGCAACAGCTCACTTGAGGAGACGCACTTTAAGCAGCAGCTCAAGCTGGGTGCGCCCGAGACGGTCCGTGTGGCAAAGACCATGATGCACCGCATTCGCCAAGCCGAGGAAGCTGATAAAAAACCCAGCTCCTACTACATGCGCGTACTCAAGGAAGCCAAGCGCCGCTCCATCGAGGAGTTCGCTGTGGCCTTGGGCGTCACCGAGGAGAACGCTGAAGCCCGCCTAGCCCAAGCCGCCCTCAACTAACCCATCCGCGCCAAAAACCACCACAAAGGGGACAGGCACCTTTGTGGTGGTTTTCTTGTTCTAGTAGTATTCATTCTTATCGATACCCACGAGCACAAGGAGTCTCCTATGGCAGAGCCGCTTACCGCCGGAATCACCCGCGACCGCGCGTTCGAACTGCTCAACGAGCACAACAAGGACCCGTTCCACATCACCCATGGCGAGACGGTCGAGGGCACTATGCGCTACTTTGCGCGCGAGTTCGACCCCGAGAACGAGGAGTTTTGGGGCATCGTCGGTCTGCTGCACGACCTAGATTGGGAGGAGCATGAGGACGACCCCATGAACCACACCATCTATGCTGCCGAGATTCTTGAGGGCGAAGGTGCGTCTCCCGAGCTCATTCACGCCATCCAGACGCACACGTCCGACTTCAACACCTCGCTGCCCAAGCCCGAGCTGCAGATGGAAAAGATCCTGTTTGCCTGCGATGAGCTCACCGGCCTGATCGGCGCTGCAGTCATCATGCGCCCGAGCAAGAGCGTTATGGACTTTACGACCAAGTCGCTCAAGAAGAAGTTCAAGGACAAGCGCTTTGCCGCCGGCTGCTCGCGCGACGTGATTTCGCAGGGCGCCGAGATGTTGGGCTGGGAGCTCCCCGAGCTCTTTGACCGCACCATCGCGGCCATGCAGTCCTTCGCGCCCGATCGCGATACCTTCCAGGCCTAACCGCCCGCGCCAGCTAAAACCGCCACAAAGGGGACAGGCACCTTTGTGGCGGTTTTTCTTGCGCGGTCGTTAGGGGCGGACCTGGCCGGTGCCTCGGAGCTTGTATTTGTAGGTAGTGAGAGCCTCGGCGGCAAAGGGGCCACGGGCGTGGAGCTTTTGGGTCGAGATGCCGATCTCGGCGCCCAGGCCAAACTCGCCGCCGTCAGTGAAGCGCGTGCTGGCGTTGGCGTACACGGCCGAGGCATCGACCGCATCCAGGAAGCGCTCGCAAGCATCCGTGTCCTCGGCAACGATGGCCTCGGAGTGCATCGTGCCGTAGCGGTTGATGTGTGCGATGGCCTCGTCCTCGTTTGCCACGACCTTCACGCTCATCTCGAGAGCCAGGTACTCGCGACCCCAGTCCTCCTCAGTCGCGGCGACGTAGTCATCACCCTCGGCAAGCCCGGCATCGGCGCATGCGGCGCAGGTTGCCTCGTCGCCGTGAATGAACACGCCGTGGTCATGCAGTACGGCCACGACCGCAGGCAAAAACGCATCGGCCACAGCACGGTCGACCAGCAGCGACTCGGCGGCATTGCACACGCCTACGCGCTGGGTCTTGGCATTAACGATAATGTTGAGCGCCTTATCAAAGTCGGCGGATTCATGCACGTAGATGTGGCAGTTGCCCGTGCCCGTCTCGATCACCGGCACAAGCGACTCGCGCACGCAGCGCTGGATCAGGCCTGCGCCGCCGCGCGGAATGAGTACGTCGACAATACCGCGGAGCTTCATGAGCTCGCCAGTGGCCTCGCGGTCGGTGGACTCGATCATCGACACGGCCTCGCGCGGGAAACCCTTGGTCTCGAGCGCATCGGCCAGCAGCTCGGCGATCATGGCACACGAGTGATAGGCCAGCGAGCCGCCGCGCAGAATGCAGGCGTTGCCGGTACGGATGCAGATGCCTGCGGCGTCGGCCGTCACGTTGGGGCGTGCCTCGTAGACCATAGCGACCAGGCCCAGCGGAACACTCACACGGGTCAGGTCCACGCCGCTTGAAAGCACGCGGTGATCGAGTACACGACCGACGGGATCGGGCAGCTCGGCGAGCTTCTCCAAACCGGCGGCCATGCCCTCGACGCGCTCGGGCGTCAGCAGCAGGCGATCGAGCAGTCCGGCCGAGGTGCCCGCATCGCGCGCGGCGGACATATCGAGCTCGTTAGCGGCAACGATGGAGTCGACACCGTTGCGCAGTGCTGCGGCCATGGCGCGCACGGCCTCTTGGCGCTGCTCATCGCTCGCCGTGGCAAGCGAGGCCGACGCTGCCTTGGCGGCAACGGCAAGATCGTGAACATACGTGGCTATATCGACCGACATGGGCGGCCCTTTCTCCTAGAAGTTTGCAACCATGGTAGCCGATTTGCGCATGGCCTCGCCCGCGGCGGTAGAATTGGTCAACCCGAAACACCGCAACGAACGGAAGACTCACATGGCCCTCATCACTTCGTACCACGTCCCCGGCCTTTACGTCGAGGACCACAGCATCGACGTCCCCCTTGACTGGCGCGGCCTGGAGCCGATGCTCCTGGCCGTCGGCAGCACCATGCGCCGCGGCGCTATGCCGGCACCCATCGCCGGCGCGCCCGAGAGCATCAAGCTCTTCTACCGCGTGGTTTGCGCACCCGACCACATCAACGACGATCTGCCACTGCTCCTGTTTTTGCAGGGCGGCCCCGGCGGCGAGAGCCCGCGTCCGCTGACGCCCACAAGCGACGGCTGGATCGAGGAGGCCGTCAAGCACTTCCGCGTGGTCCTTCCCGACCAGCGCGGCACCGGACGCAGTAGCTGCGTGGACGGACGCACGATCAAGGCACTGGGTGATCGCGCAACGGCCGCCGGCGCCGATACAGCACGCTCGCAGGCGGATTTCCTCAAGCGCCATCTTGCCAGCTCCATCGTGCGCGATTTTGAGTACCTGCGCCTGGTGGGCTTTGGCGGCAAGCCGTGGGTCACACTGGGGCAGAGCTACGGCGGCTTTTTGACGTTGAGCTATCTGTCGCTCTTCCCCGAGGGCGTGGCGGCAAGCTTTACCTGCGGCGGCATTCCGCACGTGCCGGCGAGCGCCAGCGAGGTCTACGCGCACACCTTCCCGCGCATGGCCGCCAAGACGCAGCAGTATTACGACCGCTACCCCGCCGACGTCGAGCGCGTGGCAGCCCTGGCCGATGCGCTCGAGGCACAGAAGCCCGTGCTGCCCGACGGCTCGCCGATGACGGTCGAGCGCCTACAGCTCATGGGCAGCGACTTTGGCATGAAGCCGAGCTTTGAGCGCATGCATTGGATTATCGATCACGCTTTTGTTGACGGCGATGGCACGCTGACCTGCGGCGCCTCGGTATCTGACAGCTTTTTGATGCGCGCCTTCGAGCGCACCAACACGCGTACAAACCCGCTGTACTGGACACTGCAGGAGTTCATCTACGCCGACGGCGACACCATGCCCATTCGCTGGGCCGCAGCAGAGGAGAAGGCACACCGCGCCGAGTTCGACACCCTCGCGCGCCCGCTCATGTTTACCGGCGAGGCCATGTTCCCGTGGATGTTCGAGCAGATGCCCGAGCTCAAGCCCTTCAAGCCCGCCATGGACCTGCTGATGGAAGACACCAGCTGGGACAAGATCTACGACCCGCAGCGACTGGCGTGCAACGAGGTGCCCCTGCAGGCCGCGGTGTATTTCGACGACATGTACGTGGATTCGGGCCTGCAGCTTGATACGCTCAGCCGCGTGGGCAACTCGCATGCCTGGGTGACGAACGAGTTCGAGCACGACGGCCTGCACGGCAGCGTGGTGTTCAAGCACCTCTTCGACGAAGCACTCAACCGCGGAGACCTGCGCCAGATCTTCTAGCAAAGGAGTGTCCCCACCTGCCGGTACAAAAAGAACGTCCCCAGGTGCCGGCACGAGAAAGACAGCGCTGCGGGAAACGATCCGCAGCGCTGTCTTTCTTTATGCAAATACAATCAAGTTGTCTCGATGGATCGCAGGCTTCTCGGCCAGGTTAGCGAGCAGGCGGTTGCTGGCGATCTGGTCCTGGCGGCGACCGGCGGCAAGCTCCAGCACGTCCGAATCGGCCTCGGCGATACCGCGCGCGACAACCATACCGCTCGGGTCGCACACGTCGAGCACATCGCCCTCGGCAAACGCGCCATCAACCTCGCGAATACCCACCGCAAGCAGGGAAGAACCACGGCTGACCAGCGCCTTTGCAGCGCCATCATCGACCGTCACCGAGCCATGCGCCTTGTCACCCAGCGCGATCCACAGCTTGCGGGGCGCAATGTCCAGGCGCTCCGCCGGCGGATCGAACAGCGTGCCCACGCTCTCGCCGCGGGCCAGACGCACGAGCACATCGGGCTCCTCGCCCGAGCAGATCACGCTTTGAATGCCCGCCGTCATCAGAATGCGGCTCGCGCGAATCTTGGTTATCATGCCGCCCGTGCCCACCGATGTGGAAGAATCGCCCGCCGAGGCGATAATCTTGGCATCGATCTTATGCACGACCGGGACAAACTCGGCCGTTGGGTCCTCATGCGGATTGGCGGTATAGAGGCCATCGATGTCCGAGAGCGTCACGCACAGATCGGCAGAAACCAGGCAGCTCACAAGCGCCGCCAGCGTGTCGTTGTCGCCAAACTTGATCTCGTCGACAGTAACGGTATCGTTCTCGTTGACAACAGGCACCACGCCAAGCGCCACCAGGCGCAGCAGGGCGTCGCGCGCATGCAGGTAGGATGTGCGGCGGGCCGTGTCGTGGCGTGTGAGCAGCACGAGCGAGGTGAGCAGGTCGCGCGCATGAAACTCCTCGTCGTAGGCCGACGAGATGATGCACTGGCCGGCCGAAGCGCAGGCCTGCAGGCTCGGCAGGTCGCCGACCGGCTTACGGTCGAAGCCCAGCACGGGATAGCCACAGGCGATAGCGCCCGAGCTCACCACGACCAGACGCCAGCCGAGCTTGCGCAGCGCTGCGGCCTGATCGGCAAGCCCGCCGATAAAGGCGCGGTTGACCTTGCCGTCGGCGCCCACCACCGTGGACGAGCCGATCTTTACCACCATCGTTTTATAAGAAGTCGTCATACGTCAAACCAATCGAGTGTTGAGCAGGCGGGCGAGCTGGAGCAGCCGGGGCACCCGGTGCGGGACGGACGAAAATGATCCGTTTTCCTCCGTCCCCTTCGGATCATTTTGCCCAGGGGAAGGCCGAAGCCGCGGCCATGTTCTTGCGCACGAGCTCGTCGCGCACCTGAGCCAGGCCCTGCTCCATGCCCACCACATAGGTCTGCGGGTACAGGAAGCGCTTGAAAGCTGCGTCCAGATGATCGAGCGCCCAAGCACAGCGCTCGCGCGCGTCCTGGATGCTCTCACGCGGAGCCACCGCACTGCCATCGCGCACGATCGGCACCAGCAGCTCGCGATACTCAAGTTCGGACACGTCGGTCACCAGGGCGGCATCATTCACGGCCACGAGGGTATTGCCGCGCGCGGCGCCCTCCCCCGCCAGATGGTCCTCGTCGTAGATCATGTCGCAGACTGGGCCGCCAAAGCCGTCGTAATAACGGCGCACGCGTTGCACACCCGGGATCGTGCGCTTATAGGGCTGCTCGGAGAGCTTGACCACCGGCGTCCATGGATCTGTCTCGCTCGCACGGCGGGCGGAAAGCTTGTACACGCCACCCAGCGCCGGCTGGTCATAGCAGGTCGCGAGCTTGGTACCCACGCCAAAGCTATCGATGGGCGCGCCCTGGTCCAGCAGCGACTGAATCGTGTACTCGTCAAGATCGTTGGAAACCGAGATCCCCACATAGGGCAGGCCCTCGGCATCAAAACGGCCGCGAACATACTTGGAGAGCTTGGCGAGGTCGCCGGAGTCGATGCGAATAGCCGACAGACGCTCGCCCACCGCCTCCATCTCCTTGGCAACCGTAATGGCATGCTCGCAGCCCTCGCGCACGTCATAGGTGTCGATGAGCAGCGTACAGTTCTTGGGGCTCGACTTGGCAAAGGCGCGGAAGGCCTCGAGCTCGGAATCGAAGCTCATCACCCAGCTGTGCGCATGCGTGCCAAAGACGGGAATACCATAGCGGCGGCCGGCGAGCACATTGGACGTAGAGGAGCAGCCGGCAACGTAGCTCGCGCGCGCAACGGCCAGGCCGCCATCGGGACCCTGGGCGCGGCGCAGGCCAAACTCCGCCACGGGGCGACCGTCGGCGGCGAGCACCACGCGCGCCGTCTTGGTGGCGACAAGCGTCTGGAACCCGACGATGTTGAGCAGCGCCGTCTCAAGCAGCTGGCACTCGAGCGCAGGACCGGTGACGCGCACCATGGGCTCGCGCGGAAAGACGAGCTCGCCCTCGGGGACGGCGTCGATATTTACATGCGCACGAAAATCGCGCAGGTAGTCGAGGAATGCGGACTTGAACATCGCGCCGCCGGCAGGGGCCTCAAGCGAGGCGAGGTAGTCGATATCCTCGGGCGTAAAGCGCAGGTTCTCGACGAGCTCGGGCAGCTCGGCGGTGCCACACATGACGGCATAGGCGCTGCCAAAGGGATGGTCGCGGTAAAACGCGGTAAAACAACCCTGCTCATTGGCCTTGCCGCTCTCCCACAGGCCCTGGGCCATAGTGAGCTCGTACAGATCGGTGAGCATTGCAATGTCGGTGGGATGCGAGATGTCGGTCAAAGCCATGGGGCGACCTTTCGGATGTGTGGTGCAGAATTTGAGGGTTGGACGAGAGCAGAGCATGCGGACATGACGCCCGATGCGAGTCGGTTAGAGCAGGCCCATGCTGGTCAGGATCGTGTAGCCCATAAAGATGACAAACGCGATGAGGGCAAGGACAATGATGATTTTTTGAGCCGGCGCCATGCCAGGGATCTCGTTCTCGCCCATAGGCTCCTTGGAGGTAACCATGCGCTGGGCAAAGGTCATCTCGTCACGGCTCGGCTTGGGCTCGACGGACTTGGGACGGGCGGCCTTTTTAGGCTGAGGTTTGGGCGCGGCAGGTGCAGGCTTCGCAGCAGCGGGCTTGGGTGCGGGCGCGGGCGCCGATGCGGATGCGGCGTTCGCGGCGGCCTCCTCGGCCTTCGCACGCTCGGCACGCAGGGCAGCCAGCTCCTCACGCTCGCGACGGGCCTCTTCCCGAGCCTCGCGGCGGGCCTTCTCAGCGCGGAGCTCTTCCAACTCGGCGCGCTCCTCGTCGGACAATGGTTGGGACTCAAGCTCGGCCATGATATAGCCCTTTCTTTTAAAAAAAGCCGCCGACACAATGTCAGCGGCTTATCAAATCCATGGGTGGAGACGAAGGGAGTCGAACCCTCGGCCTCTGCCATGCGACGGCAGCGCTCTCCCAACTGAGCTACGTCCCCAGGACAAGTCGATATTTTACCTACGGCTCGCCAACTGTCAACGCCCAATAACCAGTCTTTTTGGGACGCGGCTATTTTGACAACTTTTCGAACAGGCGATCCTCTCGATGATTTTTTAATCCCCGTCCCAGAAAAATCATCAGCGTGCGCTCTACTTTGCGCTGGTGAGGACGCCGGTGGTGTCGAAGGCGGGGGTGAAGCTCTCGTCTACCGCGCCGCCCTCTTGCCAGAACATCGTCGTAAAACCCAGGTCGTCGGCATGGTCGAGCACCTGCTCGTACTCCTCACGCGTCACGGCGCGTGCCAGGTCGCCGCCCTGCTCGCGCATGAGCGCATTGGGCGTGTACTGGTTCATAACCGAGATCGGCACGTCGCCCACCGTCTGCCACACCAGGTCCAGCACGCGACACGAATCGTCTGCATGCCCCGGAAGCACCAGGTGACGCACGATCATGCCACGCTTCATAAGCCCGTCCTCGTCCACCAACTCTCCCCCGCGGCGCTCGATCTCGCGCGCCATCTGGGCCAGACCCGACACGGCCACACGCGGGTAATCCTTTATATGGGAGAGCGACTGCGCAAGCCCGGCATCGGCATATTTAAAGTCGGTGAGCCACACATCGACCAGGTCGCCCAGCGCCGCCACGGCACTCGCGCGCTCGTAACCACTCGTGTTGTAGACGATTGGGATAACCAGTCCGCGCGCCCGTGCCGCGGCAATCGCGGCAGGCAACAGGTGCGCATAGTGCGTCGCCGTCACCAAATTGATGTTGTTGGCACCCTGGTCCTGCAGTTCCAGCATAATCTCGACCAGGCGCTCAGGCGAAATCTCAAGGCCAAAATTGCCGGTCGAGATCTCGTGGTTCTGGCAGTAGATACATTTGAGCGAGCAGCCGCTAAAGAAGATCGTGCCCGAACCGGCCTCGCCCGAGATAGGCGGCTCCTCCCACATATGAAGCGCGGCGCGGGCCACCTTGAGCGTGTCGTTAGCACCGCAGACGCCGTGCGCGCCCTCATCGCGCGCCGCACCGCAACGGCGCGGACACAAATGGCAGGCGGGCGAAAAAAGTTCGGTCAACGACGTCGGCATAAAACCATGCTCCAAAACAACGATTCAGCAGCTCAAACGTAAAGGGATCAACCCCACAGACGGCTCGAGCCCAAGGCGCCGTAATCGTCCGACACGATTTTTGTAATGTCAAGACTGGAATCGATAAAGTGCCGCTTTATGATGTAGGTATTCCGCCCCCCGCGGAGCAACTGGGTGAACCGTCGCGTTTATTTAGGGAGCCCACACAGTCGTACCTAGTACAGGTATCCTTCGTTGTTAAGGACGCTGGAACAGTCGATGAGGGCACCCACCTGTTTTAGGTGGGTTCATTTTCGTAACGTGGGGGGTGGTTTTCTTTTGCCGAAAATCACCATTACAGTCCATATGGATCCCCGCCGGCATCCCGACAAGCCATCGACAACATCCCAATATCTGGTAAGCGCGTGATTATCGCTGCGTGCAATTCCATGCACCCCCCTTGGTCGAGTATTATGGTTCGGCTATGCCCTTTGCGCATGGCGTTCTTCTGACCTTTTCCTTCGACGCTTGGCGGTTTTTAGATTCATGGCTTCATCCCCGAGCTACATACCGTACCTATGCGTGGCAGCGGCGGCCTTTATCACGACCTTCCTCACGGTACCCCTGGTCAAGCGCCTGGCAATCAAGCTCGACGCCGTCGACTATCCTTCTAAGCGCCGCATCAACACCAAGCCCATCCCGCGTTTGGGCGGAACGGCGGTGTTTTTGGGCCTGGTCGTCGCCTGCACTGTGCAAATCCTAGGCACCTGGTACCTGGGCTGGCCGCCCGTTTTGGTGCCCCACCCCCGTCTGCACATCAGCTACCCCATACTTGCGCTTTCTTTTACCGTTATCTTTGCGACCGGCGCCATCGACGACGTCTTCCAGCTCACGCCCAAGCAAAAGCTGGCCGGACAGGTCCTCGCCGCGCTTATCGCCTGCATGGGCGGCCTGCGGATCGGCGTCATCGTCAACCCGTTTGCTCCCGGCGAGATCATGCTCGGATGGCTCGCCTACCCCATTACCGTGATCTATCTGGTGGCATTCACCAACATCATTAACCTCATCGACGGCCTCGACGGCTTGGCCACGGGCATCTGCGGCATCGCATCGTTCACCATGTTTTCGATGGCTGTTCTCTCGGGCCGCATCGACGCCGCCGCGCTCTCCATTGCGCTCTTTGGCGCCTGTCTGGCCTTTTTGCGCTACAACTTCAACCCCGCAAGCATCTTCTTGGGCGACTCGGGGTCGTTGCTTCTGGGCTTTGCGCTGGGCTCCATCTCGCTGCTCAACGTGAGCCGCACCGCCGCACTCACCTCGCTTATCATCCCGCTCATCGTTGCCGGTGTGCCCATCATCGACACGTTTAGCGCCATTGTGCGCCGCAAGCGCGCCCACATTAGCATCGGGCAGGCCGACAAGGGCCACATCCACCACCGCCTGATCCAAGAAGGCTACAACCAAAAACAGGCTGTGCTGCTCATCTATGCCTGGTGCATTATGCTTTCGGCCGGCGCCGCCGCCATCAATCAGGTCGAGGTGCCCATGCGCGTGCTCATTTTTACCGTGCTCGCCATTGGCTCGGCTGCCTTCGCCAAGCACCTACACCTGTTTGAACCCGTGCTACGCCACCATTACAACAAGCGCACGCACGAGGACGAGCTGGTCACCCCCGACGACCCCGCTTTTAAGCAGGAGGAGCAGGCAGCCGAGGAGCGCAAAGAAGAGCGCCACCACAAGCTCTAGGGCAAGCTGCCGAGGATGTGCCAAGGCACCGTTGGCCAAGCGCGGCCACGCCGCGCCCATCGCACAAGCCACCCCTCTCCCGCCCCTCGCCTACTTACGCCCCGCCCCTCCAATAAACGCGTTATCATCAAAACCTGCGAACGAACGTTAGGAGCAATCATGCCAAACGAGAACAGCTACGAAGTCGCGCTGCAAAAGAGCAACGCCATTCGCGAGGGCCTGGCCAAGACGCCCGAGAAGTTCACCATGCTTACCGGCGACCGCCCCACCGGCCGTCTGCACCTGGGTCACTACTTTGGCACCCTCAAGGGCCGCGTGGAGCTGCAGAACATGGGCGCCAGGACCAACGTACTCATCGCCGACTACCAGGTCATCACCGACCGCGACACCACCGAGCACATCCAGGACAACGTGTACAACATGGTCATGGACTACCTTGCCTGCGGTATCGACCCCGACAAGACCATGATCTACGCTCACTCCGCCGTGCCCGCCGCCAACCAGCTCATGCTGCCGTTCCTGTCGCTGGTCTCCGAGGCCGAGCTGGCGCGCAATCCCACGGTCAAGGCCGAGATGGAGGCCTCGGGCCACGAGCTTACCGGCCTTCTGCTCACCTACCCGGTGCACCAGGCCTGCGACATTCTGTTCTGCAAGGGCAACGTCGTGCCCGTCGGCCGCGACCAGCTGCCGCACATCGAGCTCACCCGCACCATCGCCCGCCGCTTTAACAACCGCTACGGCAAGGTGTTCCCCGAGGTCGAGGCGCTGCTGTCCGAGACCCCGCTACTGCCCGGACTTGACGGTCGCAAGATGAGCAAGAGCTACGGCAACGCCATCAACATCTCGATGACCGCTGAGGAGACGGCCAAGCGCATCAAGAAGAGCCAGACCGACTCTGAGCGCATGATCACGTTCGATCCCGAGAACCGCCCCGGCGTGTCCGGTTTGCTTTCGACGGCCGCCATCTGCACCGGTCGCTCCGAGGTCGAAATTGCCGAGGAGATTGGCATGGGCGGCTCCGGCCAGCTCAAGAAGTACGTGACCGAGGCCGTCAACGAGTACTTCGCACCTATCCGCGAGCGTCGCCAGCGCTACGAGAACGATCTGGATTACGTGAAGGACGTGCTGCACGAGGGCAACCGTCGCGCCAACGAGATCGCCGATCAGACCCTGGCAGAGGTTCAGGACGCCATGGGCATGGTGTACTAGACCGATCTGCTGGCTTGAGCTTTCGATTGCTTTAGGGCGGGCGCTACGGCGTCAGCCTTTTTTGGAGCCGGACCGCTTCGGCTCCGTCCATCGCACCCCCTCGACAAACAGGAACAGGCCCGCCGGCAGCTAGTTGCCAGCGGGCCTGTTCCCGAAGTACACCGTTGAATCGCACAGAGGGGAGGAATGCGAATCAAACTCAACAGGGCAGGCTTTTTCATCGCCTATTGCCTGCTCCGTTGCTGAAACCAATATAGTTCACCGTGGTTTACTTTCTGACGGCAAAGTACGCCACCACACCTTCTCCATAAGTTAGCTCTGGTAAACCTACAGCGTAAAACCGCCACAAAGGGGACAGGCGCCTTTGTGGTGGTTTTCGCCACGGCAGAACCGCTAGAGCCCGGCAGGCCAGCGACAGGCGGCCAAGTCGACGTGCATGTCGTCCTTAAACGCCACACCCTCCCCTAGCAAAAGCTCACGTTGAGCATCGGGACCGCCAAAAGCGAAGCCCTCGCAAATGCGACCGTCGGCAAACACCACACGATGGCAGGGAATCTGGCCGGGGCGCGGATTACTATGCAGGGCATACCCCACGTACCGCGCACTTCGTGGACGACCGGCAAGCAGCGCCACCTGGCCATACGTGGCGACCATCCCCTCGGGGATCTGCTCGACCACCTCGTACACCCGTTCAAAAAAGCCCTCAGACGCCATTGCTCGCTCCCTTCCACCCGGAAAAGCATAAACCACCACAAAGGTGCCTGTCCCCTTTGTGGTGGTTTATGGCAGGTCGGTTAGTTGGCGGGCTGGAAGAAGGCTACGGCGACGGCGCCGGGGCCTACGTGGGTGCCGATGGTGGCGCCGATGGTGTGAACGGGCAACTCGCCCTCGGTGTGGCCAGCCCACAGTGCCGCGCTGTCCTCGACATACTTCTTGAGCACCGCATCCGAAAGGCCCGTATAGCCCAGCGCCAGCGGCATGGAAAAGTCGATGCCGCCTGACTTTTCGACCTTTTGGTTCAGCAGGTTGCGGCCGTTCTTGGAACCGCGCGCCTTGCCCAGCTGCACGATAAGGCCGTCCTCGACAGCCACCACGGGCTTCACGTTGAGCAGCGTGCCCACGGCGCCGGCCGCAGCAGATAGACGACCGCCGCGAACCAGGTACTCCAGCGTCTCGAGCAGGCCGATGACGGCCACGCGGTCACGCACGGCCTCGACGGCCGCCGCGATCTGGGCCGCACTACGGCCCTCGTCCACCAAGCGCAGCGCGTACTCGACCAGGACGCGCTCGCCGAGGGTGACATTGTTGCTGTCTACCACGAACACGTCGCCACCTGGTGCCTCGGCAAGTGCGGTACGGGCACTCTGGTTGGTGCCTGATAGCTTAGCGCCCACGGTAATAATCACAGCCTCATCGCCGGCCTCACGCGCCTCGGCAATAGCCTGCGAAAACGCGTACGGGTTGACCTGGCCGGTCTTGGGCAGCTCATCGCGCTCCACGAGCATCTCGTAAAAGCGCTGGTGATCGATGTCGACGCCATCCATGTACACATCGGTGCCAAAGGTGACGGACAGCGGCAAAACAGCCAGCGCCGGGTGTTCCGCCGGAGACAAATCGCTTGCGGAATCGGTAATAATGCGGACGGACATAACGAATCCTTTCTTGCGCAGGTCCCGCGCAGGGAATTTTGACAACAATGCCCCGGCACGGTATACGCGCTTAAAACGGGACGATGCAGTTGTTAATGGGTAGCAAATGCCTTGGCGGCCTTAGATCTCGCGCAGGGTGTTGAGAATCGTGCGCAGCGACGCATACATCTGCTCGCGCTGCTCCACACCCATAGCCTTACCGGTGGTATCGAGCACCTCGCGAATGATGCGGTCCGCCTCGCTCATGCTCTCGCCGCCCAGAGCGGTCAGGCGCACCGGAGCACGATACTTAACGGCGGCATCGCCCGAATCATCGACCTCGACGTAGCCACCCTCCTCCAGATGCGCGAGCGTACGCGAGACGGCGGCGCGGGTCACGCCTGCCATGCGAGCCAGGTCGGCGCCAGTCAGGCCATCCTTGCTGCGCTCAAGATAGTACAGGCACATAACGTCGGAGCCCTTGAGACCCAGCCTAGCGCCCTCAGACGTCTTAATGCGCTGGATCTCCTTGTAGAGTCCGCTGATCAGTCCGACAAAGTCCTCGAAACGTGTCTCGTCGCTCTGCTGCATGGGAGACGACCGCCTTTCGCTTGCATACTGCTAACGGGTAAACATCTTAGTCGCATAAGGCGACACCCGTACCCAAATACCCCATTTGTTAACCCATCAACATAAAAACCACCACAAAGGGGACAGGCACCTTTGTGGTGGTTTGGGGCATCAATAGGTTCTAGGCGCCGCTACAGTTCCACGCAAGGATTGTCGCGGGTCACAAGCGTCTTAATGACAACCGTCGCTCCCAGATAGCGCTCAAGCAGCTCGGCTAAGCGATCGATCGCAGCCTGGCAATCCCCCATCCGCTCGGGCTCCACGCACTCAATCGCCAGGAACGCATCGGCCGAATCATCGGACAGCGCCGTGCGAACGCCGTCGCGCCAGTTCAAGCAGCGGCACACAGCGCCCGCATCGTCGATGTAGGCGAGCTCGCCGGGCAGCGTCGGATCGTCGGCCTCCTCGCCAAGCGGCAAGAACGCATCGCCACCGTCGGTCACCTTCAGGCGAAGGTCCCCCTCGATCGCATGCAGATCCTCGCCTCCCACGGGCAGCGCGTAGGTCAGCGACACCGTGTTGTAAATATCCACCGCGGGCGTAATGTGGCCCACCGGCTTGCCTTTGAGCACGCGTTTGAGCAAGTTCTCGATCGAGCAGCGCGCGCCTTTCTTGGTCTTGAACAGACGATAGGCCTCGCGCCATGCCTTGACCGGTGCGTTCTCGCTGATAGTGTCGCTGGTCAGATGACGCTCCGCATCGATATTGGCGCGGTCGAGCAACGCCGCAATCGCATCCACGTCCTCTTGAGGAATCTGAGCCGTGGGCTTCATGCCCTCCACGACCACAACACCGACCGCTGCCTGCGGAAACAGCTCCCAGAATGAATCCTCGGCAATAAAGCTCTTCATACGCTCTCCCTTCATTGTGCGCGCCCGAGTGAGGGCGCCTAAACAAAAAGCGCCCTTACAACGGCCACCTTCAAAGTCCTACGGTGCCGTCACAAGAACGCTTGCGCTGTCCCCATCCGGAGAAGGGGACGATATGTCAGGCGTATTGTAACCCGAGTCATCCACGCGAGCAAAACCACCACAAAGGTGCCTGTCCCCTTTGTGGTGGA
>CABUUJ010000028.1 GCA_902494715.1 uncultured Collinsella sp. | reverse complement strand
GGCAGGCGCCCGCCCCGCCCCCGAGGAGCATCTCTCATGCAAGAACTGTCGTGGGGTAAAGTCCGAGGTCAGTGGCGTTTTATACCGAGAAATCCAAAAAAGTTGAAAATTCATTACAAATTTGCGTTGACTTTAGGCAACTAAAGTTTCATACTCCTTTTCAACCACTGGGGGATGTGAACACGCACGGATCGTTCACATCATGATTGAAGAGGATTTCTTAGACATGTTCACGCATCAGCTAAACATTATCAGCGTAGTAATTATCTGATGCGGGTTAGCACATACAGCTAGCCCGTACGATAACGGGCGGCTGATAAAGATGAGGGCCGTCGAGCGCAACCGACGGCCCTCATTTTTTATGTCTAGGAAGTTCATTTTAGAGGAGGAAATGTAATGAACGGAGTTTTGCTCATGGTTGTGGCCGCGGCGGTGCTCGCCTGCGGCTATCTGGGCTATGGCCGATGGCTGGCCAACAAATGGGGCGTTGACAAAGAGGCCCTCACGCCGGCCAAGCGCATGAAGGACGGCAAGAGCTTCTCGCCCGTCTCCGCCTTCACCGCGTTCTCGCACCAGTTCAGCTCAATCTGCGGTGCTGGCCCTGTTACGGGTACGATCGTCGCCATGGCCTTTGGCTGGCTGCCCGTCGTGCTCTGGGTCCTCGTCGGCGGCATCTTCTTTGGTGCCGTCCACGACTTTGGTGCCCTGTACGCTTCGATGAAGAACAACGGCAAGTCGCTCGCTCAGCTCATCGAGAAGTACATCGGCAAGACCGGCCGTCGCCTGTTCCTGCTGTTCTGCTGGCTGTTCTGCATCATCGTCATCGCCGCTTTCACCGACATGGTCTGCAAGACGTTCATGTTCACCCCGGCCGTTGACGCTTCTGGTGCTGCTACCGGTGCCATCGACTTCACCAAGTCCTATGCCGCCGGCTGCGCTGGTACCATCTCCATCCTGTTCACCTTCGTCGCTATCGCCTTTGGTTGGGCCCAGAAGAAGTTCAACCTCACCGGCGCTGCCGAGTTCGTCACCGGCGTGGTCCTCATGGTTCTCATGTTCGCCGTCGGTATGCAGTTCCCGGTCTACCTGGATAAGTTCCAGTGGTTCGCCGTCGTCATGGTCTACCTGGTCTTCGCTGGCGCTATGCCCATCCAGATGCTCAAGACTCCGCGTGACTACCTCACTTCCATCATGATGATCGTCATGATCGTCTGCGCTGTCCTCGGCATCGTCGTCCTGGGCGTCAACGGTCAGGCTACGATGACCGCTCCGGTCTTCACCGGCTTCTCCACTGCCTCCGGCATGATGTTCCCGGTCCTGTTCGTCTCCGTCGCTTGCGGTGCTCTCTCCGGTTTCCACAGCCTCGTTTCTTCCGGCACCTCTTCTAAGCAGGTCGAGAAGGAGCAGGACGCCGTCAAGGTCGGTTACGGCGCCATGATTGTCGAGTCCTTCGTCGGCATCCTTGCCATCATCGTCGCCGGCATCATGTTCTCCGACATGAACACCGCCGGTACCGGCGCCCTCAACGCCGGTGTCGCTTCCACCCCGTTCCAGATCTTCGCCGCTGGCATCTCCCGCGGTATGCAGGCCTTCGGTGTTGACGGCACGCTCGCTACCGTCTTTATGACCATGAACGTCTCCGCTCTGGCCCTGACCTCGCTCGACGCCGTCGCCCGCATCGCCCGCACTTCGTTCTCCGAGTTCTTTGCCCAGACCAACGATGCCCTGGCCATCGAGTCCAAGGCCGGCTACATGAAGGTCCTCGGCAACCCCTGGTTCGCCACGGTCGTTACCCTGCTTCCCGGTCTCGCCCTCGCTTTTGGTGGCTATGCCAACATCTGGCCGCTCTTTGGTGCTTCCAACCAGCTGCTCGGCGGCATGACCATGATCACCCTCGCCGTGTTCTGCAAGTGTACCGGCCGCAAGGGCTGGATGCTCTACGTGCCCGTCGTCTTCCTGCTCTGCTGCACCTTCACCTCGCTGGTCCAGAGCGCCATGGGCTGCATGGCCGCTGTCCAGGCTTACGGCTTCTTCGGCACCATCCCGGCTACCGCCACCACGGCCGCCGTCTCCGTCGCCGCCACCAAGGGCCTGCAGCTTGTCTTCGCCGTCCTGCTGATGGTCCTGGGCCTCATCGTCGCCGTCAACTGCCTCAAGGAGCTCTTCGGCAAGGAGGCCGGTTCCATGCCCGACGAGGAGCCCGAGTGGTCCGAGATGGGCAAGGCCGAGTACGGCCGCGCCGCTGCCGCTGAGGCTCCTGCCGGCGCCGAGGCCGCCAAGGCTTAGTCGACCTGACGAGTTGAACGTCACATCTATATGACTCGGAAAGACCGGGTCCGCGACTTCGCGGGCTCGGTCCTTTTTTCATGCAAAAGCTGGTGACGCTCGAGTGTTCTCGCAGATGTTTTGCGTGGATAAGGGCATGCGTTGTACCATATAGACGTATATGTGTACATATGAAAGGGGCCCCGTGGCCAAGACGGTATATTCCGATAACCAAAATAATGTCGATGCCCTGGCTGAGCGCCTGAGCAGCCAGACGTCGCTTTCTGCCGAGCGTGCCAAGCTGATTGCCTACGACCTGCTCTGCCGCAAGGCGCTCAAGATTAAGTCGAGTGCGCTGGCGCAAATTTTTCGCTCCGCCGATAAGGAATGCGACACCAAGGCGATGCGCGATGAGCTTATCGCGGCAGAGATCGTTACCAAGATCGAGGGCAGCGGCATTAATGGTCGCCCGGCGTTCTATACCATCAATGCCGAGATCCGCGATGCCCAGGAGCAACCTGCCGAGTCCGTCGAAGGTTTTGTCTTCGAGGATTCCGCTGACGTGTCTGCTGTGGAAGAAGTTGCTTCGCGTGAGCATGTCGACACCGATGAGTTGCTCGATGAGAACGTCGTGCGCGCCTTTACGGCCAAGGCAGGACGCGGCGGTTTTGGCGGGGGCGGCAAGCGCGATGCGCAGCGCCGCGCCCAGCAGGAGCGCTTCCGTCGCGCCGTTGCTCAAAAGGCTGAGACGGATGCTAAGGCTGTTGAGACCGAGGTTGCTGCCGAGTCGCAGAAGCCCACGAAGGAGCAAAAGCCCGTGGAGGCCCAAGAGCCCAAACGCCGTCGCGGTGCTCACTTTAAGGCTGCACAGCAGGATGCCGCGCGTGAGGTTGAAGAGTCTTCTGAGGTTGCAGACGATGTTGAGGAGTCTGCCAAGAAGGCTCCGGGTTCGTGTCGTCCCGGCCGTGGTTTTGCGGGGCGCGCGTATCCCGTAAGGCATCAGGAGAAGAGCGAGCCGGCTTCGACCACTCAGGACGAGAAGGCCGAGAAGGCCGTTGAGCCGGCGGCTCGCGAACAGAAGCCTGCTGAGCCGCAGCTTGAGGTTGATGCCGAGGCCAAGGGCCAGCAGCCTACTGATGAGCAAGCGGAGCAGGGCGCGTCGAGCAAGCCTCGCCGCCGTCGCCATCGTGGGGGCCGCAGTTCCCATGCCGAGACTGCAGCCGAGAGGACCACGCCGCAGGACGGGGATGCGAAGGTCGAGGTTTCTTCGGGGCAGCCTAAGCGCCAGCCGGCGAAGGAGAGCAAGTCCGATCGTCCGCAGAAGCAGGCGCCTATGCCGAAGCGCGAGCGCAATTCCCAAGGCGATTCTAAGCGCAAGTCTCAGAAGAAGCCGGAGTCTACCGCAGCAGATACTGCTGCCCAGCAGCCCAAGTCGGCAGTCCACGGCGAGGTCTCGGCGTTTGCCCTTGCCCGCGTTTTAGGCAGGCAGCTGCTCAAAGTTGTCCCTACGCCTACAGCGCTCTCTAAGATCAAGGAGCAGCAGACACAGATCGTAAAGGTCGAGGGCAAGGACGGCAAAAAGGCTCCGCAGCGCACTCAGCACAACGAGATGTCCAACCGCAAGATTGCCGAGGAAATCGCAATCATCCAGGCTTGGATCGAGCAGAACCGAGGTGCCGATACGCCGGTTGCCTCGCGCCGCCAGCGTGCCTACCAGATCTTTAACGACGAGAAGGCTTTTGACGGCAAGCACGGTGAGCGCTTAATCAGGCGTATGACCGAAAAGGGCATCAGTATGCAGGCGATCAAGGTCGCTCCTAATCGCCCCGTGCACTTTACGGGTTTCTTTACGCTGGGCGCCGACAAGCCGTTCATTATGGTCGAGAACCTGGACACCTACGACGAGATCGTCAAGCTGCTGCGTGGCCGCAAGCACGCCAAGCTCTTTGGCATCAAGGTGGGCGGCGTGATTTTTGGCGGCGGATGCAAGGCGAGCGTCTCGCATGCCCTGGACGATTATCTGGCCGAGATTGGCTATCGCTTTAACTACGTCTACTACGTGGGCGACATCGACCGCGAGGGTGCGCACATCGTCGAGCAGGCTCGCAATGCCAATGTGGTTGAGATTCGCCTGCATGCCGGCATGTACCGCGCCATGCTCGCCGAGCATAAGCGTCGCGTGAAGGCCGGCGGCGAGTGCGAGCCCGCGGCTGCCAACCAGGGCGTGCCGCAGAACCTGGCAGCGACGATCAAGGATCTGCCCATGGTTACGCGCGTGCAGTTCCGCAACGTGCTACGTGAAGGCGGGCGCATTCCGCAGGAGATTCTGATGACCGCAGACTATCGGGATGGCGACTCGGGAAGCTTCGACCGCATGCTGAACAACTAGATTCTGCCGGCCCCGGGAGAGCGGGGACACCGGCTTAGGTTTCCTGCTCTACAGTCCTGCTCACGACGGAGGCCACATTAAGTGGCCTCCTGTTCGTGCGGAACTCGCGATAAACCTAAGCCGGTGTCCCCGCTCTCCCGGGGCCTGTGGTTACTTGGTTGTTGCATGCGGCTCGCTTTTCGGAACAGGGCTGATAATTCTAGATGCAAGGCGCTCTTGGTCGTTATGGGCCTGGGGCGTCTGTCTTATATAGGTAGATTCCTTGCGGGTTCGAATCCCTCCGCTTGCCCACAAGAAAGCGCCCTGAGCCGTTATGGGCTCAGGGCGCTCAATTTTAATGGCTGGGACGGAGGGATTCGAACCCCCAACAGCCGGCACCAAAAACCGGAGTTCTACCGTTGAACTACGTCCCAATGTGTGGTGTTGCCCAAAAGCAACTCGTTTAGTTTACCTAATCTGCGAGGGCATCGCAAACGCCATCGAGCAGGCGTACGGCGAGTGTCTGCGCGTCGCTGGCCGTGAAGGTGCCGTTGTAGCGCGACATGCCCGTGAGCTCAATGCGAATGCGTGCCGGCTTCTGCTGCGCGGCGACATTGGCAGTGCGGATGCGCTGGGCCAGGTTGTGGCACTCGGCGAGGGCGATCGTGGCGCGCGGCGCTGCATCTGCGGGCAGCTCATCGCTTGCGATCTCGAGCACCAGGTCAACGTCGGTTGGGACCTCGGAGTCGCAGAGCATCATGCCGCTGTTGTCGGTCGTTGCCGTGGCGATATTCCACATGCGCGACGCAACACTGCGTGCGATGGGGTCCTCGCCGATAACGGCAATCTGGAAGCGCTCGAGCACGTTGGCGGCGCGAGCAAAACCGATGCGGGACTCGGCTTCGGTGACCGAGGGCTTGCCCTCCCACACATGGTGCAGGCGGTTGATGTAGGCGTAGGTGTCCTGGAAGGCCATGCCGTCGGCAAACAGGCCGACATTTTCCTGGAACTGCTGCAGGGCGGCCTCGGTATGCGGACCAAAGTAGCCGTCGTCTTCGCCACAGGCAAAGCCCAAAACGTTGAGAGCGCGCTGCAGGGCCTGCACATCGGCGCCATGGAAATTGGGCATGCGCAGATAGAGAGTGCGGTCGCCCAGCTTATACGAAGCGTCTACAAGGGCGCTCCAGCAGGGGATATCGACGGCATGACCGGCAGCAAGGCCGCTGTCGAGCCTGAAGGTGCTGACGGCCTGCTCAGTGGTGGCTCCAAAGTACTTGTCGGTGACTTCGGCGGCATCAATCGTGTAGCCGAGCTGCAGGAGACGAGACTGCACGTCCTCGACGGCTGCTCCTTGCATGCCCGTTGTAATAGGTTCCATGAACGAACCCCTTTCGGCGTACCATTCGTACTATTTGAGCGTCTGTCGGATAGACAACGCAAAGGGATGCATAAACATGCACTCAACAGTGTAGCAAGTTGTGCCTAAATACGCTGCTGACAGGTTTTATAACCCCCGTTAGTTAAGACGCTCCACAAAGAAATCTGCCATGGAGAGGAACAGCTCGCGTGCGTGCGGATCAAGCTCAACGTTCTCGATGGCCGCTTTGGCCTTAGCGGTCAGGTCGAGCGCGTAAGTGTGGGCGTAATCGATGGAGCCGGTCTCCTGGAAGATCTCCACGGCGCGTGCGAGCTGCGCGGGATCATCGGTGCCTGAGGAAAGAATCGCCTCGACCTCGTCGTGGTGGCGCTCATCAGAGAGGGCGTGTACGGCGACAAGCGTGCGCTTGCCCTCGGTGATGTCGGTGCGGAAGTCCTTGTTGGCGGCTTCCTTAGTGCCGACAAGGTTGAGCAGGTCGTCCTGAATCTGAAAGGCGAGGCCTGTGTGTAGGCCAAAGGCGCGCAGCGCTTCGATTTGCTCATCGCTGCCGCCGCCGATAATGGCTCCGGCGGCAAGCGGCGTGGCTCCGCTGTAAAACGCGGTCTTGTGCGTCGCCATGTCCAGGTAGTCATCAACCGAGATATCAAAGCGCCCGTCACGGACCCAACCCAGGTCGAGCGCTTGACCCTCGATGGTGCGGACGACCATCTCGGTAAGCTCGTGGAGCACGCGCAGCTTCACGTCGGACTCCAGCGTGGGGTCGTCGAGAACCGTCTTGGTGACCATGGTGAGCGCCAGGTCGCCGCAATTGATGGCAAGGCCCGTGCCCTCGGTAAGGTGCATGCAGGGCTTGCCTCGACGAAGCTGTCCGTTGTCGGCGATGTCGTCGTGGATCAGCGCGCCCGACTGGAAATGCTCGATGGCTGCCGCGGCGCTGCGGGCGCTCTCAAAGCTACCGCCCACTGCGGTTGCGGCGAGCATGCAGATAAGCGGGCGGTGGCGCTTGCCGGCGTTGGCCGTAAAAGCCGAGAGCGGCGCGTACAGGTAGCGCTCGATATCGGCAGAGGTCGCCTGTCCGTCAAAGAACGTGGCCAGATAGTCGTTAATCTGGTCAAAGTGCTGGGCTAAAAAGCTGGTAAACGGACTGGACACGGGTTCTCGCATTCTTTCTGAGGTTGCGTTGATGCAATATGCAGACAACATATTGCCACATTAGGGCGTTTGGCGCGGCAGTTTTGGCGATTTAGGACAACGGGCGTGCGTTTGATGGAGCGCGCCTAAATCAGCCTAAAATGCTCGAGCGCCGCAACGACACCGTCGTGATCGACGGTGTCGGTCACGTAATCGGCCTTATCCTTGAGATAGTCCGGCGCATTGCCCATGGCGATACCGACATCGACGGCGTTCATCAGCGAGACGTCATTGCTGGCGTCGCCGATGCCGTATACGGTTCCGTGGTGGGGATCGAGGGCGTCGAGTACAGACTGGATGCCCCCGCGCTTCGTGCATTCGCGGGGCGAGATTTCGGTTACCTCGAGTTCGAGCTCGTTAAAGCACAGCAGCGGCTCAAGTGCCTTATCTTGAGCGATGTGGTTGGCGAGCGATGTAGACATCAAGATCTTGTAGACACTGTAATGTTGCAGCTGCGTGACTGCGTCGCCCAGGGTGCGCGCGTATCCGGGGACATCGGGGGCATCGGCACTCATGCGCACGACGCCGTTGAGGCCCTCAAAGCGGATGACCTCGCCCGATTGCTCAAGGTAGGGGGCAAGACGCTGCAGCATACTGGGCGTCATCGACAGATCGCGAATTGCGTGTCCGTTGATCTCGGCGTAACCGCCCGCAAGACAGACGATGCCGGTCCAAGGCAGCTCAAGAAGTTTGGGGTGGATGCAGCTCAGGGTGCGTCCCGTGCAGATAAAGGCCATGTTGCCGTTGGCGACAAACTCGCGGATTGCCTGCGAAACCGCCTCGTTGGGATAGGGGGAGAGGTCCCGCTCGTCTTCGGGAAGGTCTTGGGCGAGCCTGGGGTCTTGCCAGGCGAGCGTTCCGTCGATATCGAAGAAGCAGATATCGCCGCGCTTATGGGCTGCGCTGGCGGCAGGGGAGGCCGAGGTGGTGGGCACAAATTCCGGCTCGAGGCCCATGATCTGGTCAAAATGCTCTTTAACGCGGGGAACGGAGATGCCGATGATCACCTGGGCGGTCTTGCCCGTAATGATGAGGCCCTTGGCGCCCACCGCGACAAACGACGCGTTATCTGCAACGATGGAAGGGTCTGCGACCTCGACGCGCAGGCGCGTGGCGCAGTTGGTTGCGCCCACGATATTGCCAACGCCACCTAAAAGCTGAATTACCCGCTCAGCGAGGACGTGATCTTGATCGGATCGACTATCGACCTCGTCATTGGGGGATTGCTCTTTGGCAAAGTCGCTTCCCGTTAAACAATCGATTGCCGCGCGATTGGCAACATGATCCTCGCGGCCCGGTGTCTTAAGGTCATAGACCAAGATGAGTGCTCGAAAACTAACAAAAAAGATGAGGCTAAAGGCAAGGCCGATACCGAGCGCCAAAAGATAGGCACCGGCATGCGTGCGCATGAGCGGAATAAAGTTGAAGGCTGCCATCTCCATGAGGCCGCCCGAGAAGATGCCGACGATGCCAAAGAGATTCATGGTTGTGGCAAGGCAAGACGATAAGACGGCGTAGAGCAAAAAGAGCCCGGGGTGGGTGAACATAAAGAGAAACTCGAGTGGCTCGGTAACGCCGCAAACCACCGAGGCGACGATGGCGGGCAAAAGGATGACCTTAAGGCCGGCGCGGCGCTCTGGTTTTGCGGTGGAGTAGAACGCGGCTGCGATGGCGGGAAGGCCAAAGAGCTTGACCCAGCCGGTGGCGGTAAAACCGGCCCACGGCGCAAGTTCATTAAGGGGGCGCGTGCTATGGGAGAGGATGGGGAGCAAGCTGCTCCACGTGGCGTAGATGCCGTCGTTAATGACCAGGTTGTCGTAGTAGATCGGCATGTAGAGCAGGTGGTGCAGCCCCATGGGCTCGAGCGCTCGCTCCAAAAGCACAAAGATGCCCACGCCAAAGGGGCCGACGCTCGTAAGTGCATGGCGCAGCGTTTCGGTCATTGCGTATACGGAGGGCACGATGGCGGCCGAGATAGCGGCAAGGGCAAACACGGCAAAAAAGCTGATGAGGTAGACCAGCGAGGAGCCCGAGAAGGTGCCGAGCCAATCGGGAACCTTGGCATCGTAGAAGCGGTCATGGATGGCGACGACGGTTGCCGATACCGCCAGCGGGCCGATAATGCCGGTGTCGAGCGTCTTGATGCCGTCGATGATGGTGATGCCGCTAGCGGAGGTCAAAGACGACGGGTACTTAAGTCCAAGATTGTCTCCGCTCAGCTTAATGATCTCGCTCAAAAAGAAGCAGTAGGCAAAATAGGCGACGAGAGCCTCGAGGCAGCAACGAGCCGGTTGTTTTTGGGCAAGACCGATGGGCAGCGCTACGGCAAAAAGGAGCGGGAGGCGTTTAAAGACCGTCCACGAGCCGCGCTGGATGATGGTCCAAAAAGCGTACCAAGGGGTTCCGTATACGGCGAGATCGCCGACGATGTCCGCAGTCGTTGCGAGAGCGGAGACGCCGACCATGAGGCCTGATATAGAAAACAGCATGGCGGGCGCGAACATTGCCCCGCCAAAGCGTTGGATTTTTTGCAGCATGTTCTGCCTTCCGAATATCGAGGCGCGTTGCGCGTGGGGAAACGTTTAAACAATGGATTCATTGTAGAGGACCAGACGAGTGTCGTACCGGCAGTTTTGAGCGAAACCGATTTGGGCATGACAGAAACCGTCAACGGCTAAATCCTGTCGCTTCACCGATATTCGGTTTAAACAACTTTAAGAAATGCTATCGTGCCTAGCCGGAAATGAATAATGTAGAGGTGAAACAATGCCAAAAGCGATATACGAAGGAATCTACCGAGAAATACGCTCGCGCATCATTAATGGGACCTATGCGTTTCAGGAGATGCTGCCAACCGAAGCCGAGCTGACCGCGGAATTTGGCTGCACGCGCAATACCGTCCGCCGCGCTTTGAGCATGCTGGCCGACGGGATGTTTGTGCAGCCCATACACGGCAAGGGCGTGCGCGTTATTTGGCTTAAGGGCGAAACCGACATGTTGGGCGCACTCGAAGAGGTTGAGTCGTTTGGCGAGTTTGCAAAGCGCAACAATGCCGTTGCATCGACGGACGTTAAGTCTTTCGAACATCTGGTTTGCACCGAGCAACTCTCTCGTCACCTGGGCTTTAAGGTGGGCGAGGAGTTGATTCGCGTAGTGCGTGTCCGAAGCCTCAACGGCAACGCGCGCCAAGTGGACCATGGCTATTTTTTGGCGTCGATCGCCAAGGGCCTGACTCCCGAGATCGCGGCAGATTCTATTTACGGCTATCTGGAGCACAAGCGCGGTGTCAAAGTGATGGCGAGCCGTCGTACGGTGAGTGTCGAGCTCGCCAACGATGAGGACTGCAGCTATCTTGACCTCGGCAAATACAACTGCGTTGCCGTCATGGAGAGTCAGTCGTACACCTCGGATGGCATCTTGTTTGAGGTGACGCACACTCGCACACACCCCGAGATCTTCCATTACCGCGTCAATTCCAAGCGATAGCCGGCTAGCTCGCAGCCTGACGAGACTCATGGCCTCAAAGAGAAAACGCCCGGTCAAACCGACGGTACATCGGCTTGACCGGGCGTTTTCTCTGCATTAGATAACAAATAATTGTTTATACAAAACTTGTCAAGTATCAAGTTGAAATTACCGTTCACCGAAGTTTTTCTACCGCTCTAGTAATACTTGTTCAAACAACTAGCCAAATAGCGTATCGTACAAATCAGCAAAAGGGGCAAAGTCCCCGAGCCAATCTCCGAAGGCGGCGGCAAAGGGTGCCGCCACGGTGTGAAAGGGTGGATTGTAATGAAGAACGAAATGAGCAGAAGGCAGTTCCTGGGCTTTGCTGGTTCCGCGGCTGCGGTTCTTGGTCTGGGTCTCGTGGGCTGCGGTGGTTCTGCCGGCTCCGGCTCCTCTGCTTCTGGTGACGCTGCCGAGGTCTACTTCCTCCAATTCAAGCCCGAGGTCGACAAGGAGTGGAAGGAGATCGCCAAGGCCTATAAGAAGGAGAAGGGCGTCGAGGTCAAGATCGTGACCGCTGCCTCCAACACCTACGAGGAGAAGCTCAAGTCCGAGATGTCCAAGAGCTCCGCTCCGACCCTGTTCCAGGTCAACGGCCCCACCGGCCTTAAGAACTGGAAGGATTACTGCGCCGACCTGTCCGATACCAAGCTCCGCGGTGAGCTCATTGACGACTCCCTGGCTCTGCAGTCCGATGGCAAGGATCTGGGTATCGACTGGGTCCAGGAGAGCTACGGCATCATCTACAACAAGCAGCTGCTCGAGAAGGCTGGCTACAAGGCCGAGGACATCAACTCCTTCGACAAGCTGAAGGCTTGTGCCGACGACATCCAGGCCCGCAAGGACGAGCTTGGCATTGAGGGTGCCTTCACTTCTGCTGGCATGGATGACTCCTCCAGCTGGCGCTACACCACCCACCTCGCCAACCTCCCGCTCTACTACGAGTTCGAGAAGGAGCACAACCAGGAGGACGACGAGATCAAGGGCGAGTATCTCGACAACTTCAAGCAGATTTTCGACCTGTACATCACCGACTCCACCTGCGATCCTTCGCAGCTTGCCTCCAAGACCGGCGACGACGCCACCAACGAGTTCGCAACCGGCAAGGCCGTCTTCTATCAGAACGGCTCCTGGGCCTACGCTGACCTCACCAAGGCCGGCATGACCGACGATCAGATTGGCATGATGCCCATCTACATCGGTGTCGACGGCGAGGAGAACCAGGGCCTGTGCTCCGGCGGCGAGAACTACTGGTGCGTCAGCTCCCAGGCTTCCGAGGATGCCCAGAAGGCCACCGAGGACTTCATGTATTGGTGCGTCACTTCTGACACCGCCACCAGCATCATCGCTGACAAGATGGGTCTGACTGCCCCGTTCAAGAGCGCCAAGGAAACCACCAACGTCTTCTCGCAGCAGGCCGTCGCCATGGCCAAGGACGGCAAGAAGACCGTCGCTTGGGACTTCGTCTACATCCCCTCTGAGGAGTGGAAGAAGAACCTCAAGCAGGCTCTGATCGCCTATGCTGCCGACAACAGCAAGTGGGACGGCGTCAAGAATGCCTTCGTCGATGGCTGGAAGACCGAGAAGGCTGCTTCCGAGTAAGTAGTTGCTGCCCAAGCTATCTGATTAGCGACAGGGGGCGGGCAGACGTTGGTTTGCCCGCCCCCTGCATATTGAAAGGACCCTTCTATGGGCAAAGCACTCAAGCGCTGGTGGCCGCTCTTTATGCTGCCCACGTGCCTGGCGTTTATGATCGGGTTCGTGATTCCCTTTATCCAGGGCTTCTATCTCTCGTTCTGCCAGTTTATTACCATCAACAATACGCACTTTGTCGGTATCGAGAACTACGTGCGCGCACTGTCCGATCCGCAGTTTGCCACGTCGTTCTTCTTTACCGTGGCGTTTGCCTTCCTGTCGACGGTGCTCATCAACGTGATCGCCCTCGCCATTGCGCAGGCGCTCACCCGCAAAGCGCTCAAGGGCACCAATATCTTCCGTACGATCTTCTTTATGCCCAATCTGATCGGCGGCATCGTGCTGGGCTACATCTGGCAGATTCTGATCAACTGCCTACTCTCCAACGTGGGCGCCCAGCTCATTGCCCTTAACTCTGCTGCTGGCTTCTGGGGCCTTATCATCCTGACCCTGTGGCAGCAGGTCGGCTACATGATGATCATCTACATCGCTGGTCTGCAGTCCATTCCGTCCGACTACATCGAGGCCGCCAAGGTCGACGGTGCCACGGCATGGCAGACGTTTTGGAAGGTTAAGATCCCTAACCTGATGCCGACCATCACCATCTGCCTGTTCCTGTCCATCACCAACGGCTTTAAGCTGTTCGACCAGAACCTCGCCCTTACCGGCGGCGCCCCCGCGCACTCCACCGAGATGCTCGCCCTGAACATCTACAACACGTTCTATTCGCGTGCCGGTATCGCATGGCAGGGCATCGGTCAGGCCAAGGCGGTTATCTTCTGCATCCTGGTCGTGGCCATCTCCATGATTCAGCTTAAGGCCACGAGGTCCAAGGAGGTGCAGCAGTAATGAAACGCGATAAGGCTCTTAACCGCGCGCTCTCGATTTTCTTTACGATTCTGTCGCTCGCGTGGATCTACCCCGTGTTCATGATTGCGCTCAATTCCTTTAAAAAGGCAACTGCAATCAGCACCACCACGGCATTCGATTTGCTCACGCCCGAGACGTTCAACGGCCTCGCAAACTACATGCATGCCCTTAACGAGCAGGGCTTTGCTTCGGCATTTATGTACTCGCTCATCATCACGGTCACGTCGGTCGTGCTGATTCTGGTGTGCTGCTCCATGTGTGCTTGGTACGTAGTGCGCGTCAACAGCAAGATCTCGAACTTCTTCTATTACCTGTTCGTCTTCTCGATGGTCGTGCCCTTCCAGATGCTCATGTTCACGCTGTCCAATTTGGCGGACCGCATCGGCTTCAACACGCCGTTCAACATCTGCTTTATCTACCTCGGCTTTGGCGCGGGCCTGGCGGTCTTTATGTTCGCCGGCTTTGTAAAGAACATCCCGCTCGAGATCGAAGAGGCGGCCATGATCGACGGCTGCAACCCGGTCCAGGTGTTCTTTAAGATCGTCCTTCCCATCATGAAGCCCACCTATCTTTCGGTCGGCATCCTCGAGACCATGTGGGTCTGGAACGACTATCTGCTGCCCTACCTCACTCTCGACTCCACCAAGTACAAGACCATTCCTATCTTGATCCAGTACTTCCGCGGCGGCTACGGCCACGTCGAGCTCGGCCCCATGATGGCCTGCATCATGATGGTCGTTATCCCCATCGTCATCATGTACATCCTCTGCCAGAAGTACATCATCGACGGCGTGGTGGCAGGTGCCGTCAAGGGCTGATGCCGTAACTGTTTTGCAAGTTTCTGCGGCGCCCTCAACATGGTGCCGCATATCGAAAGGTAAAGACATGGCCGAGATCGTTCTCAAACATGTTCAGAAGGTGTATCCCAACACCGAGTCCAAAAAGAAGGGCTTATTTGGCAAAAAGAAGAAGACCGAGGAGAAGAAGCACAACCTCAAGGTTACCGAGGATGGCGTGCTCGCTGTTGAGGACTTTAACCTCACCGTTCACGACCAGGAGTTCGTCGTCCTCGTTGGCCCGTCTGGCTGCGGTAAGTCCACGACGATGCGCATGGTCGCCGGCCTGGAGGACATTACCTCGGGCGACGTGCTCATCGACGGCAAGCGGGTCAACGACGTGGCGCCCAAGGACCGCGACATCGCCATGGTGTTCCAGAGCTACGCTCTGTACCCCAACATGACGGTGTACGAGAACATGGCGTTTACGCTTGAGCTCAAGAAGGTCTCCAAGGAGGAGATCGACCGCAAGGTTCGCTCCGCTGCCGAGATCTTGGGTATCACCGAGTACCTCGACCGTAAGCCCAAGGCGCTTTCGGGCGGCCAGCGTCAGCGTGTCGCTATCGGCCGCGCCATCGTGCGTGACCCCAAGGTCTTCCTGATGGACGAGCCGCTGTCCAACCTGGACGCCAAGCTTCGTAACCAGATGCGTGCCGAGCTCATCAAGCTGCGCCACGAGATCAAGGGCACGTTCATCTACGTCACTCACGACCAGACCGAGGCCATGACCCTTGGCGACCGCATCGTGGTCATGAAGGACGGCGTCGTCCAGCAGATCGCCACGCCGCAGGAGGTCTTCAACCATCCCGCGAACATCTTCGTCGCCGGCTTCATCGGCGTGCCGCAGATGAACTTCTTCGATGCCCAGCTGGTGCGCTCGGGCAACGGCTTTACCGTCAAGACCGAGGACATGAACGTTGCTCTCGCCCCCGAGACCTGCGCTCAACTCGCTCTTAACTGGGACGGCGGCGACGTGAAGGAGATCACGGCCGGCGTGCGCCCCGAGCAGATCCTGCTTGCCGACAAGGGCGAGGAGGGTGCGCTCCAGGGTACCGTCGAGGTGACCGAGCTCATGGGTTCGACCGAGCACGTCCACGTGACCGCCCCCGACGGCCAGTTTGTCCTGATTATCCCCGTCGTCGACCTCGAGGCCAAGGGCGCGCTCAAGGCTGGCGACACCATCTGGTTCAAGTTCGAGAAGAACGCGACCCATCTCTTCGATAAGGTGTCTGGCAAGAACCTTATCTAGGCCCGGTGCATCCGGACCCTCCCTTTGGGCGACTGCGGTATTGCCATCCTTTTGCCGCGGTCACATATAAGGCTCCCCTCCCGTCCGCTGGGCGAGAGGGGAGCCTTTCTTTGTATCGGGGTTGTCTGGCCGGTCGTTTGTCTCGATCTGTAACGGGTAGGGCCGATTTCGGACGTTAGATGTTATAGATTGAGATAAACCCAAGGGAAGGGGCCGGTATGTCTCAATCTGTAACAGCTGGGACCGTTTTTACCGAGTGGTTGTTACAGATCGAGATTGTTTGGCCGAGTCGGGTCACAGGGTAACGTGCGGGCACAAAAACGGAGCCGTGTTGCCACGACTCCGTTTCTCAAGAGGATGGGTAAGGGAAGCGAAATTAGTTCAGGTGCCAGATCTCGTCGTTGTACTGGGAGATGGTGCGGTCGGACGAGAAGGTGCCGGCGTTGGCGATATTGATGAGCGCCTTGCGCATCCAAGCGTCCTGGTCCTCGTAGTCGGCCAGCACGTGCTCCTTGGTCTGGATGTACTCCTCGATGTCGAGCAGGGCCATAAACCAGTCCTTGCCCTTAATGTCATCGTGCAGGCGCTGCAGGCGCTCGGCGTTGCCGGTCGCCATAAAGGCCGGGTTGGTGATGAAGTCCACCAGCAGTTTAATACCGGGCTTGCGGTAGAGCACACCGGCGTTGTAGGTGCCGTCAGCGTAGAGCTGCTCGACCTGTTCGGAAGAGGCACCAAAGGTATAGATGTTCTCGTCGCCCACGAGCTCGGCAATCTCCACGTTGGCACCGTCGAGCGTGCACAGGGTTAGGGCGCCGTTGAGCATGAACTTCATGTTGGAGGTGCCGCTCGCCTCCTTGGAGGCCAGGCTGATCTGCTCGGAGATGTCGGCGGCGGGAATCACGCGCTCGGCGGCGGTGACGTTGTAGTTCTCGATCATGACAACCTGCAGGTAGGGAGCTACGTCGGGGTCGTTTGCAATCCACTGCGACAGCGTCAAGATCAGATGGATGATGTCCTGCGCGATAGTGTAGGCAGGCGCCGCCTTGCCGCCAAAGATGATGGTGACGGGGTGCTTAGGTCTGTTGCCGTTCTTGATATCGAGGTACTTCCAGATGATGTAGAGCGCGAGCATCTGCTGGCGCTTGTACTCGTGGATGCGCTTGACCTGGACGTCGATGATGGCGTTGGAGGGAATGGTCACGCCCTGCTCGAGCGCCATGAACTGGCGCATGATGGCCTTGGCCTCGACCTTGGTGGCGGCCAGGCGCTCAAGAACGTCCTTGTCATCGGCGAACTTGGCGAGTTTGCTCAGATCGCCGGTGCTGCGCCAGTCGGTGCCGATCACATCGTCGAGCAGGCTGGCGAGCGCGGGGTTGGCCCCATGGATCCAACGGCGGAAGGTGATGCCGTTGGTCTTGTTGGAGAACTTCTCAGGATAGATCTCGTAAAACGGATGAAGCTCGGTGTCCTCCAGGATCTTGGTGTGGAGGGCGGCTACGCCGTTGATGGAGAAGCCAAAGTGGATGTCCATGTGGGCCATGTGGACGGTGTCGTGCTCGTCGATGATGGCGACGCGCGGGTCATCGTGCTCGGCCTTCGCGATCTCATCGAGCTTGACGATAATGTCGGCGATGGCAGGGGAGACCTTCCGCAGGCTGGCGAGCGGCCACTTCTCGAGCGCCTCGGCAAGAATCGTGTGGTTAGTGTAGGCGACCATGGAGCGTACGATGGTCACGGCCTCGTCAAACTCGATGCCATGTTCGGTGGTGAGCAAGCGAATGAGCTCGGGGATGACCATGGTGGGGTGCGTGTCGTTGATCTGGACAACGGCGTAATCGGCCAGATCGTGCAGGTTGCTGCCGCGCTCGACGGCCTCGTCGATCAAGAGCTGGGCGGCGTTGCTCACCATGAAGTACTCCTGATAGATGCGAAGTAGGCGGCCCTGCTCGTCGGAATCGTCGGGGTAGAGGAACAAGGTGAGGTTCTTGGCGATCTCGGTCTTGTCGAAGTCGATGGAGCTGCCGGGGAGCAGGCCGTCGTCGATGCTCGCCAGGTCGAACAGGCGCAGGCGGTTCTTGGTGGGCTGGCCGTAACCGGGCACATCGATGTTGACGAGCTTGGAGGTAACGGCAAAATCGCCGAACTCGACGGTGTAGGAGCGGTCATCGTCGACTAGGATGTCCTGCTCACCGAGCCACTCGTCGGGGACGGCCTTCTGCTGGTTGTCGACAAAGCGCTGACGGAACAGACCGTAGTGATAGTTGAGGCCCACGCCATCGCCGGTCAAGCCCAGCGTGGCGATGGAATCCAGGAAGCATGCGGCCAAGCGGCCCAGGCCGCCGTTGCCCAGCGAGGGCTCGACCTCAAACTCCTCAATCTTGTTGAGGTCGTGGCCGGCAGCGGTGAGCTGGTCCTTAACCTCGTCGTAGATGCCGAGGTCGATCATGTTGTTGATGAGCAGCTTGCCGATCAAAAATTCGGCGGAAATGTAATAGAGCTTTTTCTTGCCGTTGTTGAGCGGGCGGGCGGCGGAGCGCTCCTGCACGAGTTTGACCAGCAGCTTGTAAATGCGACGGTCGTCGAGCTGCTCGAGCGAGGTGCCAAAAGACTGCTCGGCGAGTTCCATGAGGTTAATTTGGGGCATGTTTTCTCCTGTGATGGGTTGTTTCATGTCTGCAATTCATAAGAAGCCCGCGCGAGGGGATTGGGGTGGCCTCGCGCGGGAAAAGCAAGCGCGTCCGCACGGTGGGGAGGGGTCAGGCGCGGTAGCTCCTATTGAGGAAGCTCGATTTCGGCTTCCGACGGGATGCGGAAGTAGGTCTCGGTCCAGTCGGTGAGTTTGTGCTCGAGCTCGCGGGTGATGGCGCCGTCGAGCATGCGCCAGGTCCAGTTGCCGCCCAGTGTGGCAGGGGTGTTGATGCGCGCCTCGTTGCCCAAGTTGAGCAGGTCCTGCATGGTGTAGATGCACGTGTCGCTCACGCTGGCTGCGATGGTTCGGTTGAGTGCGTCGGTGATAGGCTCGCCGGCCTGCTGATGGGTGTACAGGGCTGCC
The DNA here is from genome assembly GCA_902494715.1 of uncultured Collinsella sp. Classification (GTDB taxonomy): domain Bacteria; phylum Actinomycetota; class Coriobacteriia; order Coriobacteriales; family Coriobacteriaceae; genus Collinsella. The sequence continues at coordinate 9,077 of CABUUJ010000028.1, read as the reverse complement.
TGCTCGCGCTGACGCGGGGTGGCCGTTCCCTCAAACCAGCCGCGCGCCGTCTCGTTGTCGTGGGTGCCCACGTAGGCGACGGTGTTGGCGATGTAGTTATGCGGCAGGTAGTACGAGTTGGTGCCCTCAAAGGCAAACTGCAGGATCTTCATGCCGGGGAAGCCCGAGGTGTCGCGCATGTCGATGACGCCGGGGGTGAGGAAGCCCAGGTCCTCGGCGATGATGGGCAGCGTGCCGAGCTTTTCCTCGAGCGTCTTGAAGAACTTGAGGCCGGGACCCTGCGTCCACGAACCGTAGGACGAATCGGGCGAGGAGAACGGCACCTCCCAATAGGCCTCGAAGCCGCGGAAGTGATCCAGGCGGATGACGTCGTACATGTCGAGGGCGGCGCGAATGCGGCCCTCCCACCAGGAGAAGCCGTCGGACTCCATGGCGTCCCAGTCGTAGATGGGGTTGCCCCAGTACTGGCCGGTGGCCGAGAACTGGTCGGGCGGCGTGCCGGCGACGCTCACGGGATTGCCGGCGGCGTCGATCTTAAAGATCTCAGGCGTCGCCCACATCTCGACGGAGTCACGCGAGACGTAGATGGGCAGGTCGCCGATGATGAGAATGCCGCGCTCGTTGGCATAGGCCTTGAGGCGGCTCCACTGGCGATCGAAGAAGTACTGCGTCATCTGGTGGTAGAGCATACGCGCCGGATGGTTGGCGCAGACCTTGGCGGAAGCCTCGCCGCGGGTGCGGAGCTCCGCGGGCCACTCCCAAAACGCCTTGAGACCGCACTCCTCTTTGACGGTCATGAACTCACAGTAGGGGATGAGCCAGTCCTCGTTGGCCTGGATAAAGCCATCGAAATCGGCCGGCTTGTCGGCGGCAAAGCGCTCGGCGGCGCGGTCGAGAATCTGACGGCGGCCGCCAAAGATAGCACCGTAGTCGACATTGCTGGGGTCGGATCCCAGATACACGCCATCGATATCGCGCTGCTCCAGATACCCTGCTTCGATAAGCTCGGCAAAGTCGATAAAGTTGGGGTTGCCAGCGCGGGCCGAGAACGACTGATAGGGCGAGTCGCCATAGCTGGTCGTCGTAAGGGGCAGAATCTGCCAGTAATGTTGTTTGCACGAGGCGAGAAAATCGACGAAGTCGTAGGCATTCCAGCCAAAGCCGCCGATTCCGTATGGTCCGGGCAGAGATGAGACGGGCATGAGGACGCCGCTTGCACGCTCCATGAATGCGCTCACCAACCTTCTTGTTGTGGGGTCGGCCTGCCGATGGGTGTGCAGTCCGCCTCCGATGTTCTGATTCGATACGCCTATTGTAAAACATGTTGTTTAAACATGTACAGGCAAGATAAAAAAGTTGGTCGATTTTCGGCGAATGGTTACATGCCATGAAAAAAGCCCCGACCTCACAACGTGAGATCGGGGCAAGAGCGGTATGTAGGTTTTTGCTACTCGGCGTCGGCGAAGCCGTTGGGGTTGTGGCTCTGCCAGTTCCAGCTATCGCGGCACATGTCCGCGATGTCGTATTGGGCCTTCCAGCCCATCATGCGCTCGGCCTTGGAGGCATCGCACCAGTTGGCAGCGATGTCGCCGGCGCGGCGCTCGCGGATCACGTAGGGCAGCTCCTTGCCACAAGCCTTGGAGAAGGCGGCGACGACCTCGAGTACCGAGGTGCCGGTGCCGGTGCCCAAGTTAAAGATCTCGACGCCGGTCTTGCCGTTCATCCAGTTAAGGGCGGCAACGTGACCAGAGGCCAGATCGCACACGTGGATGTAGTCGCGCACGCCGGTGCCGTCGGGGGTGGGGTAGTCGTTACCAAAGACCTGAACGGCCTCGAGCTTGCCCACGGCGACCTGGGCGACATAGGGCACCAGGTTGTTGGGGATGCCCTTGGGGTCCTCGCCGATCAGGCCCGACGGATGAGCGCCGATGGGGTTGAAGTAACGGAGCAGCACGACGTCCCACTCGGGGTCGGCGGTGTGGACGTCCATAAGGATCTGCTCGATCATCCACTTGGTCCAACCATAGGGGTTGGTCGCGGGCTTCTTAGGATCCTCCTCGGTGACGGGCGGGTTGTCCGGGTCGCCGTAGACGGTCGAGGAGCTCGAGAAGATGATGGACTTGCAGCCATGGTTGCGCATGACGTCGACGAGCACCAGGGTGTTCTCGATGTTGTTGTGGTAGTACTCGACGGGCTTGCTCACCGACTCGCCGACGGCCTTAAAGCCGGCGAAGTGGATGACGCGGTCGATCTGATGGGTATCGAAGATCTTGTTCATCGCATCGCGGTCGAGCACGTTGGCCTCGTAGAAGGTGAGGTTCTTGGCGGCCTCGTCGCCCACGATGGTCTTGACGCGGTCGACGGCGACGGCGCTGGAGTTGGAGAGATCATCGACGATGACGACCTGGTAGCCACCCTCGAGCAGCTGAACGACGGTGTGCGAGCCGATAAAGCCGGCGCCACCGGTAACGAGGACGCAGGTGTCTTTGGGGTCGAGTGCTTTGGACATGTAGTCTCCTATCGAATCAGGAACACTTCTTCAGGGGAGTATAGCGCAGGCAGGGACACCCAAATCGTGCGCTGTAGGAAAAGCAGAGGATTGTGCTAACGTACTCATAGAAGAGCTTGCGTACGCATAACCTGATCTTTGGCATTTGCTTACGAGCCGCTGACCTTGTAGTTTCCTGCCGTTCGTGGAAATCGTTGGGACGCGCCATATGTACGCTAATATGTATGAGTTGAGCGACATATAAATAAACATGTAACGGAGTACATATGTCACCAAACAGCGATTCCATCCTTTCCCAGGAGCTCTCGCGCCGCACTGCCCTCAAGGCTCTGTTCGGCGCCGCTTCTGCGGCGGTTCTTTTTGGCCTGCCCGCTCGCGCCCATGCGGCGGAGGCTTCCAAAGAAACCACCGATAAACTGAATGCCGCCCAGGCCCAACTCGACGAGGTTCAGGCCCAGCTCGACAGCATCGCAAATGAGTATGCGGCGCTGGCCAACAAGAATGCCCAGACCCTCAACGACATCGAGAATGTCCAGGGCAAGATTGACGACACGCAGGCCCAGATCGATGAAAAGAAGGCCGAGCTCAAGAAGAAGCGCAACGACCTTTCCGATCGCGTGGCCGCCAGCTACAAGTCCGGCGGCACGAACATCCTGTCGCTGCTGCTGGCCTCTGGCTCGTTTGAGGAACTCGTCGCCAACGCGCATTACGTTGAGAAGATCAACAAGAGCGACCGCGACGCCATCGAGGACATTCAGACCATCCAGGAAGAGCTCGATGCGCAAAAGACCGAGCTCGAGTCGCAGAAGGCCGACTTAGAGAAGCTCAAGGACCAGCAGACTGCCCAGATGCAGGACATGCAGGCCAAGCAGCAAGAAGTCCAGACCGTGCTGAACGGTCTTTCCGACGACGTCAAGGAGCTCATGGCTCAGCGCGATTCCGAGATCCTCGCTGCTGCCCAGGCTGAGGAGGCCGCTAGGAAGGCTGCCGCTGCCGCGGCTGCCGCGAACAAGAACAATTCCTACTCGGGTGGTTCGAGCTCGGGTGGTGGATCGTACGCGCCCGGAACTCCGCAGCAGAATGCCGGCTCGGGCAAGCAGCAGGCTGTCGTCAACGCGTGCTACTCCACGCCTTCGCCGGGTCAGAACTGGTGCGCGGCGTGGGTCACCAATGTCTTCCGTAACGCCGGCGTTGGCTACTTTGGCGGCAACGCGTGCGATATGTTTAACGCATGGTGCTATAGCTCCGACCGCTCGGCATTGCAGGTGGGCATGATCGTGGCCGATTCCTCGCACAGCGGCACGGGTGCTCCGGGCCTTATCTACGGTCATGTGGGTATCTACGTTGGCGGCGGTATCGTTATGAGCAACGAGGGTGCCATTACGTCTAAGTCGCTCGATTCGTTTATTAGCTTCTATGGCACTGGCTCTGGCGTGCGTTGGGGCTGGCTCGGCGGTATTGCGCTGTCGTAAAGCCGACGGGGCCGCGTGCCCGCCCGCAATATATTTGATTGCCTGCTCGGGCAGTCCTGCGCAAGACGAAGGCCACATTAAGTGGCCTTCTTTGCGTGCGGAACTCGCGATCAATCAAATATAATGCGGGCGGGCACGCGGCCCTCTCGGGTTCGGGGCGCGACACGCCGGACTGGGTTATCTGAATAAATATGGTGAAGGCCCCTTTCGGGGCCTTCTCTTTTAGAGGAATTCGCCTACTCGGTGGACTTCGGGTTCTAGGTCTACGTCGAACTGCTCTTTGACTTTGGCTTGGATGTCGCGGATGAGTTCGTCAACGTCGGCGGCGGTGGCGTGGTTGGCGTTGACGATAAAACCGCAGTGCTTTTCGCTTACCTGCGCGCCGCCAACGGCGTGTCCTCGCAGGCCGGCATCCATGATGAGTTTGCCGGCAAAGTAACCCTCGGGGCGCTTGAAAGTGGAGCCGGCGCTCGGCATGTCGAGCGGCTGCTTGTCCTCGCGGCGCTGGCGGTAGTCGTCCATGTCGGCCTTGATCATCGCGGCGTTGCCCGGGGCGAGATTGAAGGTGGCCGAAAGCACGATAAAGCCGTCATCGGCGATGCGGCTCTTTCGATAACCCAGGTTGAGCTCGTCGACATCGAACTCGATGATATTGCCGCTGCCGCGGGTGCCGTCGTCGAGCTGGCGAGCGGGTTTGTAGACGCGCACGGACTCCAGCACATCGGCCATGCAGGCACCGTAGGCACCGGCGTTCATGTAGCAGGCGCCGCCGACCGATCCGGGGATGCCCGAGATGGGCTCCATGCCGGTGAGACCGGCCTCGGCTGCCGCGGCTGCGACATCGGAAAGCAGCGCGCCGGCTGCCGCCGTGACGTGCGTGCCGTCGATCGTAATGTCGGAGAGGCCTTCGCCCAGCGCCACGACGACGCCGCGGATGCCCTTGTCGCCGACGAGTAGGTCGGAGCCGTTGCCCACGATGGTGAGGGGCAGATCGCAGCGATAGCAGGTATCGAGCGTGGCGACGAGGCCCTGCTCGGTATCGGGCGTGACAAAGACGTCGGCCGGGCCGCCGATCTTAAACGTGGTGTGCTCGCGCATGGGCTCGCTCATCAGTACGTTGTCCTCGCCGGCAACGCCAGCAAGCGCGCACAGCAGGTCCTCGTTAAAAAAGTCGTTCTCGTGCATACGAATATCCGCCTTTTGGTGGTCGTTGTCATCAATCGATTGCAATATACCCCACCCGGACGGATTTGGTGCGCTGGCGGCGATAAAACAGCCGTCTACCGGATTGGTAAAGTGTTTATCACCGAGGTAGAGGGGTAGTCGCTATACTTTCAAGAGATTGCGCGTAAACCCGGAAGGAGCGAGATGGCCAACAAAGTCACCCTCAAGCAGATCGCCCAGGAGGTGGGGCTTTCCCCCTCGTCGGTCTCGCTTGTGCTCAATAATCGGCCCTGTCGCATCTCGGAAGAAAACCGCAAGCTCATCAAAGAGGTCGCGGCGCGCAACCACTATGTTCCCAACCAGATCGCGCGCAGCCTGGTCATGCGCGAGTCGCGCACCCTGGGCCTTATCGTCCCTAACATCGAGAGCCGCTTTTTTGCCTCGCTCGCCGGTAGCCTGGAAAAGCGCTGCCGCGAGGACGGCTATGCGCTCTTCATTACCAGCTCGGGCGGAAGCGCCGATGACGATCTGGAGCTGCTGCGCCAGCTGGTGACGCGCGGCGTTGATGGCGTCTTCCTGGTCGTAGGCGACGAGTTCTCCGACGACCGCGCCCTGCGCGAAGAAGTCAGCCATCTGCCTATCCCTGCCGTGATGGTCGACCGTGCCATTGAGGGGCTCGAGTGCGACAAGGTGATGTTCGACCACGAGATGGGTGGCTACATGGCCACTCGCTATCTGATCGAGCAGGGCCACCGTCGCATTGCCTGCTTGGTTAACGCGCGCCGTTCCAATACGGGGCGTAAGCGACTTGCCGGCTATGAGCGCGCGCTGCGCGAGGTTGGCCTGCCTATCGACGCACGTTTGGAGTTTGAGAGCGAGTACTACATTCCGAGTGCCTATGAGGCCTCGGAGGCGGTGCTCGCAACTGATGCCACCGCTGTGTTCGCAAGTTCGGATAACATCGCCCTCGGTCTGCTCAAGCGCTTGCACGAGATGGGGAAGAGCATCCCGGGCGATATCTCGGTGGTGAGCTATGACAACTCGGCGGCCGACGTTCTCTTTGAGCCGGCGCTGACCGCGATTGAGCAGGATCCTGGTGTCCTTGCGGAGCATGCTTTTGGCTGCATGTCCAAGCGTCTTGCCGGTAGGGGCGGCAGGCGTGCCGAAGAGGTCGTCCTGGAGCCGGCGCTTATCGTTAAGGGCAGCGTGCTCGAGCTTACCGAATGTAGCTAAGCGTACTTGTTTGTTTGCATAGATTGCATGCGGAGTGTCCGCTATTTGCCGGCGGGGCCGGGGTGCCTGCCTTGTTTTGAAAAGTGGGCTCCGCGAACTTCTCAAAACAAGGCAGGCACCCCGGCCCTCGTCCGTAAACTCTTCCGCTGGGCGAGCCATAGACGCCGCGTACCGATACGGTAAAGTGGCGGCTTGAAATTGGTGCTATATTCAGCTTGAGTTGTTTAATGCTAGTACGGGAGGGTGATATGGGGCTGTTCAAGAAGAAAAACCCGCAGGATGCCTTTGATCCCGATGTGTTTACCATCACGGATACGATTTTGGACCCACCGCGGTTTACGTTTTTGCCGGCTATCTACCAGGATGCCACGCGCCGCAAGTGGGCCGTGCATCAGCGCGGCGGCGAGCCGAAGATTTTTGACTATGCGGATGTGCTGCAGTGCGAGATTGCCGAGACCGGAAATCCCGAGGATGTGCCGGAGCTCAGCAAACGCGAACTGGCTCAGCAGATTTTGATTAATCCAGCTCAGGCTACCAAAAACAACGCTGCCAAGCGTAATATGTGCCTTGGTATGGGTGTCATCGTTGTCGTGCAAACCGGCAAGGATGAGATTTCGAAGCTTGAGATTCCGGTGACCGCGGGCGAAGTCAAGCGAGACTCCGGCCTATATCGGTCGTATCGGAACGTTGCGGAGCAGATCAAAGAAGCCTTCGACGCCATGAGGCGTCCGGAGCAATGATTCCTGCAGCATCAAGCAGTTGAGGAGTCTTGCCCATGTCGAGTGAACCATATGCGATTCCGCCCAAAGACCGCGCCTTTGAGGGCATTCTTTGGTATATCAAACATTATGACCTGCAGAGTGGCGACCGGCTGCCCGCCGAGCGTGTGCTCTGTGAAGAGCTGGGCGTGTCGCGCACGGCGTTGCGTGCTGCGATCACGCGCCTTATTTCGTGCGGAACTTTGGAAAGCCGCCGCGGTTCGGGCACCTATGTGTGTCCTCCCAAACCGCTGAACATCTTTCAGGAAACATGGAACTATACGCAGGCGGTGGAGAGGGTTGGCTCAAAGTCGACCGCGCGCCTGGTTTGGTCCAAGGTCGTGTATGCCGATATCGATCTTGCCCAAAAAGCCCAGATCGACCTGGGCATGCCGCTCTTCTGCATTCGGCGCGTGCGTGTGGTCAACGGTTCCCCGGCATCGATCGAGACGGCTTACGTCAATCTGTCTTTGTGCCCCTCGCTTCCCGATCACGATTTTGAGCAGGAAAGCCTCTACGACGTTTTGCTCAAGGAGGGGAATGTCCATGTGACGCACGGCAAGGAGCATATTTCCATCAGCCGTCTGAACGCCGACGAGGCCAAGTTGCTGAATGCTCAGGAGGGCACGCCGGTGTTTTACAAGGCTTCGCACGAGCGCGACGAGACCGATGGCTTTGTCGAGTATTGCAAGTCCGTGATTCTGCCGACCAAGTATCGTTTTGCCGATAACGGCGAGGCAGACGGCGTTGCGACGAAGGTGGGTGTCGAATGGCTGATGCAGTAGAAGACTTGCCGGTTTACAAACAAATTCGCCGCTGCATTGCGGAGCGAATCGAGCGCGGCGACTACCCGACGGGCTCGATGATTCCGTCCGAAAATGAGCTGGCCGAGGAGTTTGGCACGACACGCCTGACAATCCGAAGCGCCATGGACGAGCTGGTCAAAAGTGGCCAGATTCGTCGCGTGCAGGGCAAAGGCGCCTTTGTGGGACACAAGTGGTTTGACGAGCACGAACGCAAGGGCGGCTTCCGCCAGTCGGTTTTGGCATCGGGCGCGACGCCGTCGGTGCGCATCCTGGCGCGCTCCAAACGCTACGCCGGCCCGTATTATGCCGACTTGTTTGGCATCGCCGAGGACGATCTGCTTTACTCGGTGCGCCGCCTCAACTGCATCGATGGTGAGCCCGTATCGATCGAGATGACACTGATTCCGTGCCTGCTGTTTCCGGGCATCGAAGACGTGGACATTTCGGTCTTCAGCCTGTTCGAGACCTACGATATGTTGGGACGCAAGCCAGATCAGTCGGTAGAGAAACTCGATATCGAGGCGCTGGGCGCACGCGATGCGAGTTTGCTCAATCTTGAGCCGGGCGATCTGGCGCTCGTGCTGGAAGGCCTGACCTATGACTCGAGTGGGCAGGCAATCGAGCATGCCAAGTCTTTTACCCGCGGCGACGCCGGCGGATATACCTACAACTATTAGCGTCTAGAGCGTCCCTGCGCATGGCGGGGGCGCTCGTTTTTACGGATATATGTCGCTTGACCGATGAGCGGCAAAAACTGACCGTCTACCGAGAGGGGAGGATGAAATCATAAAATCGGTATTAAAAACGGCTAACCTGTAATCGTTCACTGGTATTAAGAACCTTTGAATTGTTGAGCTTGGGGCCAAGATGTCCACAAGGTTAAGCGGTGCGACGGGGCGGCAAGCCCGTTCATTCCGTGCGACAATTCAAACTGCTCGTGAAAGGAGCGGGAATGAAGGAGACCGAGAAGATCGAGATCATGCACTTCGACCAGGAGGGCTACCTCGAGGACGGCGGGAACGTCTACGAGGCCGGCAAGAAGATGACCGCCCTGGCCGACCGCGTGCACGAGGAGGGCTACGACGCCGTCTTCCTGATGGGCGTCGGCGGCACCTGGGACGAGTTCATGCAGCTC
>CABUUJ010000027.1 GCA_902494715.1 uncultured Collinsella sp. | reverse complement strand
GGAGTGGATCGGGATCTGCGAGGAGAACGGCCTGGTCAGGAGCATGTCCGCGAAGGGCTGCAGCCCGGACAACTCGGCCTGCGAGGGCTTCTTCGGCCGCCTCAAGAACGAGTTCTTCCGCTACAGGGACTGGGAGGGCGTGACGGCCGGGGAGTTCATGGGCAGGCTCGAGGCCTACCTCGTATACTATCGTGAGGAGCGGATCAAGAAGTCCCTCGGGTGGCTGAGCCCGATGGAGTACCGCAGGAAGCTTGGATACGCCTAGGCGCGGTCCAAGAAATCGTCCGCACCCCCATCCAGGAACTATTTCACCGCAACTCAAGAGGGGATGTGGGGTCCCGACATGTATATGAAAATGACTCTGGTCCCAAAAGGAATCAGAGCCATTCATCTATCTTATGGAGCGGGCGACGGGAAGTCCAAGGGTTTGCTTCGCAAACCCTTGTTTCGCTGCGGGCCGTTGGCCCTTGCGTGCTGCGCTGGAAAATGCTCACGCATTTTCTCAGCTTCGCACCCTGCCGGGTTCGATTCCCATCGCCCGGCACGCTTATAAAAACGGCTCTGGCACCAAATAGAGCCAAAGCCGTTAAAACTATCCTATGGAGCGGGCGACGGGAATCGAACCCGCGTCATCAGCTTGGAAGGCTGGGGTTCTACCATTGAACTACGCCCGCAAGATATGGTCGGGACGACAGGATTTGAACCTGCGACATCCTGCTCCCAAAGCAGGCGCGCTACCAAACTGCGCCACGTCCCGAAGGTGTTGAGCAGCTAAGGCATAAACCTTGCGTGTCCCAAAGCGAAGGAAATTATAGGGGAGACTTCCCGCCTGTGCAAGCGCAGAAACCCTAGCTCCTCGAATGTGCGACAAACTGGCTATGAACCAAACCGATCACAAACGCCGCCACAGCAACCGGCGCCCACGCGGCACCGATATCCGCCAACGGCAGCGCATCGAACGGCAGCCACGCGCCAGCAAAGAACGCATCGCGGACCGAAGTGATTACGCTCTGCACCGCGACAACGCCGCCGACCCAAACCCACACCTGCGGATGCGCATCGCAAAAACCGTGCACCAGGCCCATCAGTACCAGCACGATGGCAACGGGATACAAGGCGTTGAGCATGGGCACCGAGAACATGAGGATCATGTCGAGCCCCACGTTGGAGAGCACGCACGAAAACGCCGCGAACACAAAGGCGAGGATCGCAAAGGGACGGCGCATAGCCTCCTCGGAAGCCTCCGCTCCCCCTTTAACCACATACGTCTCGCAGAAGTAACGCGAGCAGCAGCTAATAAGACCGATGCACACGTTCATGCAGGCAAGGAAAAAGATCGCAAAGACCACGACCGTGCCGACAAGACCAAAGTGCATAGAGGCCGAACGGGCAAGGATGGCGGCGCCGTTGGTAGCATCGGGCATAACCGTGCCGAGCTGCATGCCGGCAAGCGCCAGGCCGCAGTAGATGACGGCCATGAGCACGCCGGCGATCACACCGGAACGCGAAATCTCGAAGGCCACGCGCTTGTCATCGGTAACACCCAGCTCGTGGATGGTCTCGGCGATGATAATGCCAAAGGCGAGAGACGCGAGCAGGTCCATGGTCTGGTAGCCGGTCAAAAAGCCTTGCACGGCAGCACCGGCATCGTAAGGAGCCTGAGGTGCGGCAGCCGGTCCCAGCGGCGAGACCACGGCAGCACCCACGACCAGCACGATGAGTGCAATGAGCGCGGGGCCCGTAATGCGGCCGAGCACGCGTGTGATGACACCCGGGCGCAGCGTGAGCGCAAACGCGACAACGAAGAACCCGATGGCAAACACCAGGCGAGCCGTACCGAGCGAGACGCCCTCCGGCAGCAGCGGCACCAGCATCTCGAAGGCCGTAGAGCTCGTGCGCGGAATGGCCAGGCACGGACCGATCGCTAAATAGACCGCCGCGACAAAGAACTCACCAAACTTGGGGTGCACGCGCCCGGCCAGCTCGCGGGCCGTGCCGGCGAGCGCGACGGCGATAAAGCCCATGACGGGCAGGCCGATGGCTGCAATCAGAAAGCCGAGCATGGCGACCGGCGTGGCAGAACCTGCCTGCAGCGCCAGCAGCGGCGGAATAATGAGGTTGCCGGCGCCAAAGAGCATCGAGAACAGGGCGATGCCGACGGTAACGACATGGTCGGAGCGTAGACCACGCGAGGCGGATGAAGCCATGGGACCACCTTTCGAGTCGAAACAAAAACGGGACGGGCAAAAACACCCGTCCCGCAAGTATAAACGGTCTAGCAGCTTTAGCAGGCTAAATCGCGCAGAGCATCGATAGCCGTGTCGACTTCTTCGGTCGTGTTGAAATACCCAAACGAGAAACGAACGACGCCCTGGCGCTCGGTCCCGAGCGCGCGGTGCATGAGCGGAGCGCAATGGGCGCCGGGGCGCGTCGCAATCCCCCACCCTTGCATAAGCGCGTCCGAGATCTCGGCAGAGTCGATATCGCCTACGTTGAGCGACACAATCGCCGAGCGCACGAGCTGGTCAAACGCACCGTAGAGCGCAATGCCGGGGATTTCGCGAACACCGGCGAGGAAGCGCTCTGCAAGCGAGCGCTCATGCGCCGCAATCGCCTCGACCCCACCCTGGGCCTCGATAAAGTCGAGGCCGGCAGAAAGGCCGGCGATACCGTGGCCGTTGAGCGTGCCCGCCTCGAGGCGCGTGGGCCACTCAAGCGGCTGCAGCGCATCGAAGCTGTGCACGCCCGTGCCGCCCATGGCCCACGGAGCCACGTCAATGCCCTCCGCCACGGCCAGGCCGCCGGTGCCTTGGGGTCCCATGAGCCCCTTGTGGCCGGTGAAGCACACCACGTCGAGCCCCATGGCCTGCATATCGATATGCGCCATGCCGGCAGACTGCGAGGCATCGACAATCACCAGCGCACCTACCGCATGGGCCATGGCGGCCACACGCACAATGTCGACCGAGTTGCCGGTCACATTGGAGGCGTGCGTCACCACCACGGCACGCGTACCCGGCGTGACCAGCTGCTCGAGCTCGTCGTAGTCGAGCACGCCGCTCGCGTCGCAGCCCGCATGCTCAACGGTCACGCCCTGCTCTGCCGCCAGGCGGTTGAGCGGACGCAGCACGGAGTTGTGCTCGAGCACCGTCGTGACCACACGGTCGCCGGGACGAACCACGCCATTGATGGCGGTGTTGAGCGCCGCCGTGGAGTTGGGCGTAAAACAAACATGGTCAGCATGCGGGCAGCCCAGCAACCGCGCAAGCTTGGCGCGACAGACGTGAATGGTACGCGCCGCATCGAGCGCACCCGACGTGGCACCGCGCCCAGCATTGCCGAGCGAGCACATCGCCTGCGTCACGGCATCGATGACTGTCTGCGGCTTGTGCATGGTCGTCGCCGCGTTATCCAGGTAGATCATCGCACGACCTCCCACATGTCGATCACCGTAAAGCCCTCGGTGGGGACGCCCGCCGCGGCAAGCTCGCCGCGCAGCAGGTCCTCATCCGAAGGCAAAGCCTTCCACGCCAAGCCGCAGCCGGCAGCGACCTCCCCGGGCACGGGAATCGTTCGCCCTGGAAGGCCGCGCTCGATGCACAAGGACTCGCAGCCCATAGCGGCCGCCGTGGTGGGAAACGTGATGACAAGCGCCGGGCGCTTCTCCCTCATGACAACTCCAACCAATACGCTACGGGCGCACGACACGCACGGCCTGCTCCATCTTCTCCACGATCACGTACATGTTGGTGACCTCGCCCACGGCAAGCTGGTCCTTAATGCCATAGTGGTCGAGGCAGGTGCCACAGGTAAGGATCTCGACGCCCTGCTCGGCCAGACCCTTCAGGTCGTCGAGTACCGGTGAGCCCTCGACGGTGAGCTTGGCGCCGCCGTTGTAGAACAGCATGGTCGCGGGCAGCTCCTCCTGCTGCGTCACGGCAAAGATGAAGGCCTTCATGAGCTTGTGGCCCAGCTCGTCGTCGCCGCGGCCCATGCAGTCGGTGTAGACGGAAATGACGAGCTTGCCCTTGCCGGCGCTGGCATCACAGAAGGCAGCACCGTCCTGCTCGGGATCGGCCACGGCAACGGCGCCAGAGGTCGCCACGGTCACGTGCCACTCGGCGTCAGAAACCTTCTCGACCGAGGCCGTGCAGCCCTTCTCCTGCGCCATCTTGGAGATATTCTTGACAGCGGTCTCGTTATCGACCGAGGTCACCACGGCACCCTCGCCATCAAGCTGTTTGAGTGCCTTAAGCGTCTTGACGACGGGCAGCGGGCAGGCATCGCCCATGGCATTGACTTCAATTTTGGTAGACATAGTTTTTCCTTTCGAATTAATCGTTTTAGAACGGTACAGAGCTCAATAAACGTGTCGTTAACGGACAACGCGGACGGCAGGACCGCCTGGCACCGGCTCGCACACGCGACCGACAACGGCGGCGATACGTCCCTCGGCATCCAGACGGCGCGCAAGCTCATCCACTTCCGCCGCGGGCGCCGCAATAAGCAAACCGCCTGAAGTCTGTGGATCGTACAGCGCATCCAACATGCCCGGCTCAAGGTCCTCGTCGGCCGTCACGCGCGGGCCAAAGAAGTCCTGGTTGCGGTAGGAGCCAGCGGGGATAATGCCCAGACGCGCCATGTCGAGCACCTGGTCAAAGAGCGGCACCGCCCCCGACGCAAGCTCAATCTGCACGCCCGAGCCCTCGGCCATCTCGCACGCATGCCCGATCAGGCCAAAGCCCGTAATGTCGGTGCAGCCGTGAAGTTCGAGCCCCTCGGTCAGACGAATCGGCGCCTCGTTGAGGGTGCACATCGAGTCAAACATGGCTGCGGCCTCGTCCTGCTCGATAAGCTCGCCCTTAATGGCCGTGGTAATGATGCCCGAGCCAACCGCCTTGGTCAGCAGTAACGCATCGCCCACGCGCGCGCCGCTGTTGGCGAGCATGCGGTCGAGCGCGACAAAGCCGCTCACGGACAGGCCGTACTTGGGCTCGTCGTCGTTGATGGTGTGGCCGCCCGCGATGGAGCAACCCGCCTCGACGCACTTGTCGGCGCCGCCCGCCAGAATCTGACCTGCGACCTCGATGCCCAGGCAACTGGGAATGCACAGCAGGTTCATGGCATGGCTCGGCCGCCCGCCCATGGCGTAGATGTCCGACAGCGAGTTGGTCGCGGCAATCTGGCCAAACAGAAACGGGTCGTCGACCATCGGCGGGAAGAAGTCGATGGACTGCACGAGGCCCAGGTTCTCCCCTACGCGGAAGACGCTCGCATCGTCGGAGGTATCGAACCCCACGAGCAAGTTGTCGTTATGCACATTAGGTAAATCGCCCAGGACCTGGGCGAGGGCTCCAGGAGCCAACTTAGCGGCTCAACCGCTCGCGGCAGTCATAGACGTGAGCTTAATCTGATCGTCAACCATCGATACCCCCTCTCTTCGGTCAATCATTTTCTCCCAGTATACGCATGAATGCGAGCCGACGGCGGATGCATTAATTGAGCGCCCGCGCACGAATCGCCGCGCCGATAGCACCGGCAAAGCGGGCCTGGGGCGAGGTGGTGACCGGCGACCCCAGCAGCGCTGCCAGCCGCTCCACAACGTAAGCGTTCTCGCACAGGCCACCGGTCAGGTAGTACGGGGCGCCCGCGTCCTGCCCGGCCATGGTCGCCACGCGCGAGACCACGCTGTCGATCACGCCACGTGCAATGTTCTCGCGCGGCTCGCCACGGCCGATCAGGCTGATGACCTCGCTTTCGGCAAACACCGTGCACATGCTGGAAATCTTGGTAGGCTCGCCGGAACGTGCCAGATCGGCCATCTGCTGCTGGGAAATACCCAGGCGGTCGGCCATGATCTCCAAAAAGCGCCCCGTGCCGGCGGCGCACTTGTCGTTCATGGCAAACTTGGCCACGCGGCCACTTTTAAGCAGAATGACCTTGGTGTCCTGACCGCCCACGTCGATCACCGTGCCGTGATCGCCAAACAGGCGCACGGCACCGGTGCCGTGGCAGGTAATCTCGGTAACGACCTTGTGCGCATAGGGCACGGCGACACGACCGTAGCCGGTCGCGATCACGCGCGCGTCGTCGGCAGCCACGTCATAGCCGGCCGCTGCCAGTGCCTCGCGCAGACGCTCGGCCGCATCGACCGAGGAGAACCCAGTTGGCTGCACGCACGTCCACGCCACCGAACCCTCCCCGTCGACCACAGCAGCCTTAGCCGCCGTAGACCCGATATCGATCCCGATCCCTATCATGGCTCTCTCCCAATCTAAACATCAAAGACAGCGGCGCGTTCAGGCGCCTTAGCTCTAGGTTTCTCAGGTGCCTGAGGAAGCTAGAGCGTCTCGATAAAGGCGGCGATGCGGGTCTCGATCTGGCCCATGTCGCCATTGCTGTAGTCGGTCTCGATCTTCATGTACGGAATACCCGCACCCTCGACGGCCTCCTGCATGCGCGCGCTCTCCACATTGAAGGTGTGGCAGGCCTGTAGCACGCTCTCTACCACGCCATCGACGTGGTACTTCTCGCACATGGCCAGCGTATTTTCCATACGACCGTCGTTGGGCGTCATGACCGAGCAGTTGATGTCCAGGTAGCGGTCGGCGATGGCGCGCAGGATGTCGGGAGCCTCTGGGTCGATCATCATGGCCGCCGTGCGCTCGCCCGAGCAGTCGTCCATGCACACAACCACGCCGCCGTTGGACTCGATGGTGCGACCGATCTTTTTGATCACACCGCCCACCGGGCAACCGGTGATCAGAATGCGCTTGGCGTCCGCCGCAACCGGGCGCTCGCCCGCGTCGTAGGCCTCGCGCAGCTTGGCAACCTTTTGCTCCAGCTGCTGCGTATAGGCCTCGATATCAAAGCTGAACGTACCGGCAAACATGGTGCTCATCAGGTCGACGCCGCTCATGGCCGCCGGCTGGTTGGCCTGCAGCGCAAACATCTCGAGCTGGGCCGCACGCAAGCGGTTGCGACGACGGACGGCAGCGCGCAGGTCATCGTCGGTAATCGTGATACCGTAGAAACCCTCAAGCTCCTCCTTGAGCAGACGGCACTCCTCGTACCAGCCCTCGCGCTCGTAGGCGCGGTCGCGACCCTGCGGAAGATGCAGAATGTGCGTGCGCTTGAGCTCGTTGAGTAGCTCGTACATCTTCTTCTTGCCGTCGCAGGTGGTCTCGCCGATGATCATGTCGCTAAAGTACGTAAACGGGCACTTTTGCGAATAGGCAAAACCGTAGGTCGACTTGATGAGCGGACACAGATTTGCCGGCAGCACCTTCTCGGCCTCGGGAATCACCTCATCGGATGTGCCGCACAAGGCCACGCTTGCAGCGCCCGCGGCATCGATAATCTCGAGCGGCGTATAGCTGCACAAAAAGCCGACCAGGCGATTGCCGGCCTGTTTGTAATCCTTGACACGAATAAACGCCGCCTTGCGTTGCTCGTTGAACTCCTCAAACGTGGACGGCAACGGCTGCTCAATATTTTCCGACATATAACTCCTTAAGAAACCTTTTAACCAACCAAGGAAACGGCTTTCCCAGGTGCCCGAGGTTGCCGTGAAAGAGGAGCGCCGCATACTTTAGTAGCAAGCGACGGTTTGAACGGCAAGATCGGGTGCCTGGGGAAAACGCCGAGACGGATAACCCTAAATGGTTTCCAAGAAAGCCTCGATCCTGGTTTGCAGCTGGCCTGCGTCCTCGCCGGCGTAGTCGGTCGTGATGTGCATAAACGGAATGCCGGCCTCCTCGGCGGCCTTCTCCACGGCAAACGACTCCATCTCGTAGAGCGTGCAGAACTGCAAGGCCACGTCGACGATGCCGTCGGCATGCAGGTCGTGCGCCATCTGGATGATGTCCTTCATGCGCTGGTCGTTGGGCGTAAAGACGGCGCAGTTGATCTTAAAGTAGCGCTCGGCGATGGCATCGAGCATCTCGTCGACCGTCTCACCGGACTCGTCGACCAGGTCCTTGTAGTAGCGCGAACCCGTGCAGGACTCCTCGCCCACCACGACGCCGCCGGCCTTCTCGATGAGGTTGAACAGCTTCCAGTTGGGCACGGCCATGGGCGTACCGGTGTACAGGATGCGCTTGGTCCCCTTGGGCGCCACGCCCTCGCCGGCCTCGACACGCTGCTCGCACTCAGCCGCCATATCGTTAATGGCTCCGGTCAGACGCGGCGTGTCGTCCATAAAGGCGGCCTGAACGGTCAGCAGGCTGTCGAGACCGCTGATGGGCGCCGGATCGGCAGCGCGCGTGGCAGCGAGACGCTGCAGGGCGCGACGCTTCTCATTGACGGCGTGGATGGCGGCCTTCAGGCGCTCGGGCGTAATCTTGACGCCACACTCTTCCTCGATCTTGGCGGCGAGCTTTTTGACCTCGGCCTTCCAAGTCACGAGCGTCGACTCATCGTGCACGTTGGGAATATCCATAACGTACATGTTCTTTTGCGTGGCAAAAAACTCGTAGGCCTTCTTCTTGCCATCGCAGGTGTTCTCACCCACCACCAGGTCACTCGACTCAATGTAAGGGCAGACCTCGCCCAGCTTAAAGCCGGCAAAGCTCTTGATAAGCGGGCAGGTGTTGCGCGGCAGGTGCTCCTCAACCTTATCGGTTGCCCAATCGGCACCCGAGCACAGGCCCACGGGAATGCCGTCACAGGCAAGCACGATCTCCTCGGGCACGTACACGCAGAACGAGCCCACGATCTTGGTGGCCTCGCCGGCCTCCTTCTTGTCGAGCATCTCCTTAATACGGCCGCTGTGGATGTTGGTGGCAACAAAGTCCAGGTAGGACGTGGACTTGGGGCGATTGTTCTGCGTCAGGAACATATCGCCGTACATCTGGCCCACGGCGCCCAGCAGCATGTCGTGGTCGGCAAGATTCATGCCGAGGCTCTCCCACATCGGATGGAAATCGAATTCTTCAGCCATGACGGTTCCCCTCTCGAACCAAAATTGAATAGCTACGGTATTGCTGCACGGTGGGTGGCGAAAACCCAGCCGCGCCTAAACCCGGAATTTTAGGGAACCTGCTTTGCGGTCGATTATTTAGTTGTGCGTCGTCTCTCCCGGAGCCGTGAACATACCTGCTCATATGCGGCTCCGAGCCATATACAGGGCGCGCGCGGCAACGCGACGCGAATATGTCATCTGCAGCACCGGCGCACCCTCCTTTTCTCGTCGAAGGTAACTATATCAACGGTTGTCGTCCAGACGAACACCGCCGACATGCGTACGACAGCGTCGTGTGCCGTCGTTTAATAAATAATTATCTGTGTTGATAAGAGTTTGTCATCTCTCATTCGACGAACGACAAAAACAAAGCCGCCGAGGCTTATATCCCCGACGGCATTACCCGGCGCTATCGACAAACCAAATGGATCCTGCTGGCATCAAAATGCATGCGCAGCGTCTCGCCTGCTTGCGGTAGCTCGTCGACAGGCATGCCCACTTTGTTGACCTTCCACTGCAGACGCGTGGGCGCATCGGCCCGCGGCGCATCCAACAGCACCAGGCGCTCAAAACGCGAATCGCTCACGCGCGCCACGTGCAGGTCGTAGCTGTTGCGACCCCGCTCAGCACGATTGTCAACATGGAAGTAGCTTGCGCGAATGCCCAGGTACACCACATTATCGGGAACCTCGCGGCCCACGTTAAAGGTCATGCCCCAGTCGAGGGCTTCAACTTCTTCGTCGCCGATCTTGCGCGCCCGGCTTGTATTCTTGCAGCCCGTCAGGCGCAGCGCCGCCAGCGTCTGCGGGCGGCGGACCACGTCCTCAATGGAGCCGATCTCCTCAACATGCCCGTCGTGCATCACGCAGATGCGCTGGCACAGGCGGCACGCTTCGTCGATGTCGTGGCTCACGTAGAGCACGGTACGGTTGCATACATCGAACAGGTCGAGCATGTTCTGTTCGAGGGCGCTCTTAAGATAGGAATCGAGTGCGCTCATGGGCTCGTCGAACATAAAAATGCCCGGGTGCGCCGCCACCATGCGGGCAAGCGCCACACGCTGCTGCTGGCCGCCCGAGAGACGCGCGGGATAGCGGTCGGCAAAGTCGGCCAGTCCAAAGATACTCAGGTAGCGCTCGGCAAGTTGCTTGCGCGCCGCGGCGTCGCCTGCACCCTCAACGCCAGCGCACACGTTATCGGACACCGTCATGTTGGGAAACAGCTGATAATTTTGGAACAGCAGGGCGCACTTGCGCTCCTGGGGCGACAGATTGATGCCCGCGTCCGAGTCAAAAAAGGTCACGCCGTTGACGACGATCTTGCCCGCGTCGGGCGTCTCCACGCCGGCAATGCAGCGCAGCGTGCAGCTCTTGCCGCAACCCGAGGCACCAAGCAGCGCCACGCGCTCCTCGCCAGCCTCGAGCTGAATGTCGAGGGTAAAGCCGGGATAGCGCTTTTTGATATCCAAAACGAGCGACATAGCTTATCGACCTCCCTGCGGCGCCGCATCATCGCGCATGAGCTCGGCCAGCGCCTCGCGATCGATACGCAAGGCATCGCCGCCCGCCGGGTCGAGCGAATCGCCCTGTCCGGCGAGATTTTTGGCCTGCTTGCGCTCCGCACGGGAAAGGCCCCGCTCGCGATACTTTTGCGAATGCGCCGTGTACATGTTGATGAATAGGATGACCAGGAAGCTGAACGCAATTACGACCACGACCCAAAAGAGGGCTACCGACGTGTTGCCCCCCATCCACTCAAAGTAGATGGCGATGGGAATGGTCTGGGTAATGCCGGCGTAGTTGCCCGCAAAGAACAGGGTGCAGCCAAACTCGCCCATCGCGCGGGCAAAGGCGAGCACCGTGCCGGCGGCGATGGAGGGCCAGCCAAGTGGCATCATAAGCTTGGTAAAGATGCGACGCTCGGACCAGCCCAAGGTTCGCGCGGCGTCGAGCATCTGCGTGTCGAGGTTCTCGAAGGCTCCGAGTGCCGTACGATAGACGAGCGGAAACGACACAACGACGGCCGAAATGACCGTCGCGGGCCAGGTAAAGACGATCGAGACGCCGTGCGCGATCAGCCACCGGCCCACCCCAGTCGAGCGGCCAAACAGCATGAGGAGCAAAAAGCCGCAGACCGTGGGCGGCAGCACCATAGGAATCGTAAAGACCGAATCGAGCAGGCCCTTGATGCGACTCGAGGTACCCATAGTCTTCCACGCGGCAAACAGGCCCAGCGCAAAGGAGATCAGCAGGGCAAGGCCGCACGTTTTAATGGACACCCAAAACGGGCGATAGTCGATGTCGCCCAAAAAGGAGGCCAGAGAGGTCAAGGGGCCCTGCTCATCCCGCAACACGACAGACGATGCTTCTACCATTTGAGCGCTATCAAGCCAACGCGCGCCGCTCTTGGCATCACCCGAGGCTGATGCGATCACCACATAGCGGTCCCCATCCGCACCTCGTTCGTCAAAGCCATAGGTATACCCGCCGGCATCAAACGTTGTTTCCGCCGTAACATACCAAGGAAGATCCACGTCCCCCAGCTGCGCACCTCCCATGCAGTTTGCGCTGTCGAGTTCACAGACGAGGGCTTTGAGACCCGATACGCACTCGTTGTCCTGCGGATCCAATCCAAACTTCTCGACCGCCTTGGGCGATATCCACACCACAACGCGATCGGCAGCAGGCGCCACCACAAGGTCCACGTCCTCGTCAACGGGAAACCGGTAGCCCTCAGGCTGGCCTTCCATGGCACGAGCGGTCCCCTTGGCCAACCGCTCAAAACCCTCGATCCCATAGGAAAGCCCATGAGCGGTCGCAGCAACCTGGGCCCCGTCCTCAGCATCCCCAGCCAACGCAAATCCCGGCACACAGCAAAGCGCGAAGGTCAAAGCACAGGCGACAAGCATGCGGAATCTATTAAGCACGAAAAGCTCCAAGCGAATACAAGGACGGAGTGAAACACAAAACGATGGAATTATCGCGCCAAGCCGCACTACGCGGAAAGCTCAAAGCCGTACTTAGCCCAAATCTTCTGAGCTTTCTTGTTGGTCAGACAAAAGTCGATGAACGCCTTGGCCTCGTCGGCGTGCTCGGAGCTCTCTGCAACGGCACCCGGATACACGATGGGCTTGTGCGAATCCTCGGGGCACACGAAGGCCTCCTCGATGCCGTCGTAACGGAAGATATCGGAGCTGTAGACAAAACCGGCCACGCAGTCGCCTGTGGACACATAGGCGGCGGCGGTGCCCACCTTATCGGCCAGGGCCACCTTGTCGGCAATCTCGGGGGCGTACTCGCCGTCGTCGCCCTCGGTGCCGGTGTAGAGGCCCACGGAGGCCAGGGCCTGGTTGGCGTACTTGCCGGCGGGAACGGTCTTGGCGTCGCCAATGGCGATCTTGCCGTCCAGATTCGCGACGTCGTCGATGACCTCAACCTTGGTGTCGGAGCCCTCGGCGCGAATGATCACAAGGTCGTTGACGAACATGTCCTCACGCGCGTCGGCGTCGACGAGCTCGGCGGTCTCGGCGTCGTCCATGGTGCCCTTGGAGGCCGTGATGAGTACGTCAACCGTGGCACCGGCACGCATCTGCTCGACAAGGTCGCCGGAGGCCTTAAACTGCGTGTCGGCAAACGTGGTACCGGTCTGGTCGGTGTAGAGCTCCTGGACCTCGGGAAGGGCCTTCTCGAGTGAGTTGGCAGCAAAGACCTGAAGCTCGACAGCTTTCTTGGAAGATGCCTTAGCAGAACCGGTAACAGATCCGGCCGGCTCGGACGCCTTGTTGCTCGAGCAGCCGGCAAGCCCAAGACCGGCAGCGGCGACAGCAGAAAGCGAGACGAATCCGCGGCGAGAAACCATATCGAACATGTTCAACCCTTTCGAAGGCTACGCCCGGGCGTCCCGCCGCGAGCTTTATTCTGTTAATAGATTATACTTTCACGCGAATAATGTTTATTATAAATATCCCTCGCCTGGTAATTTTCTTTTACCAATAACCACGAGATGGCCCGCACTGTCGCTGCATAAGAAAGACGGAGCGACTCGCAAGGTCGCTCCGCCGCAGGTAGTGCGCTTATTTGGCGTGCCCGCCGCCCGCCGTCATTTGGGTCGCGTGCTCCAGCTGATCGCTCACGGCCTCCCAGCTTTCGCGGGCCGCTTTCGTGGATCCCGGAAAGTTGATGACAAGCGTATGCCCACGCTGCATGCACACGGCGCGCGAGAGCATAGCGCGGCGCGTCTTGGTCATGGAGTAGGCACGGATTGCCTCGGCAATACCCGGCACATCGCGGTCGCAGACGGCACGCGTAGCCTCGGGCGTTACATCGCGCATCGAAAGCCCCGTGCCGCCGCAGGTGAGCACGACATTGGCGTGGCACTCATCGGCTGCTTCCACAATGGCATCACCGATCTCGCTGGCGTCGTCGCGCACGACCACATGTGAGGCGACCGTCCAGCCCTGCGTCTCGATAAGGTCCTCGAGCGCAGCACCCGCCTCGTCCTGGGCAAGATCGCGCGTATCCGAGCACGTCACGATCGAAATCTTCAACTCCATAGCGTTCCTCCTATAGCACCGTTCCCTCAGGTAGGTCGACGCGCACGACGTCCACGACATCTCCCGCCTTGAGCTCGCACGGCCCTTCGTCAATACGCAGCAGGCAGTTGGCCCGCTGCATAGTTCCAAGCAGCGCCGAATTCTGCGTCTTGGCCTCGGTCACCAGCAGCTCACCGGTCTCGGGGTCGCGCAAAACCGTCGCGCGATCGAAGAAGCGTCGGTCCTGGCGCTTCTTCACGCCGTGCGTCAATATCGCCTGCTGCACGGGACGCATGCCTTCGGCAAATCCGCGCATCTTGCGAATCGCCGGGCGGGCGAGCATCTCAAAGCCCACATACGCCGCTGCGGGATTGCCCGAAAGCCCCAAATACGGCTTACCCCCAAGCAAGCCAAACGTAATGGCCTTGCCCGGACGCATCGAGATGCGATCGAACAGCACCTCGCCCTCGCGCCGGACGAGCGCCGTCACGAAATCGTAATCACCCGCCGAGGCGCCACCGCTCGTAATGACAAAATCGCACTCCTGCACGGCACGATGCACCAGCTCGGCAATCGCCTGCTCATCATCGGGCGCAATGCCAAAGAACACGGACTCGGCGCCGGCATCGAGTGCCTCGGCCATCAACGCCGAGGAGTTGGAGTCGCGAATCTGCCCGCGCGCCGGCAGCTCACTCGGCGCGACCAGTTCCGTCCCCAGCGAGATAATGCCCACGCGCGGGGCGGCATGCACCTTCACGCTCGCATACCCTGCGCTCGCCAGCAGGCCGGCGCCGGCCGGAGCCACAACCTCGCCAGCACGCATCACGACGTCGCCGGCATGGGCCTCCTCGGCGGCAGAGCGAACGTTCTCCCCCACCTTGGCAGGCGTCGAGAAGCTCACGTGTGAGCCCTCGTTGCCATCGCCGTCAAGCACCTCGACGATCTCGTATTTCACCACGGCATCCGCACCTTCGGGTACCGGCGCACCCGTCATGATGCGGACCGTCTCGCCCGGGGCGATTGCGCCCTCAAACACATGGCCCGCGGCCTCGTGTCCGATAACGTCGAGCGTCACCGGCGCCTCGCCAGACGCCTGCACCAAGTCCGCCGAACGCACGGCATATCCGTCCATAGCACTGTTGGCAAACGGCGAGATGTCGATATCGGCCACCGCGTCCTCGGCCAAGGGAAGACCGGCGGCCTGCCACACGGGAATCTCGATGAGATCCGTCGGAACAACATGCGACAGAACAATCGACTGCGCGTCCTCCAGCGGAATGAGTTTCTCTGCCATATGCACCTCTTAATGCCACGGCGCACAACAGGGGCGCCGATTCTTTATGCTTGTCTCAGTATAATCCCCCGACGCGCGACCGCGACTTGGCCTGTACCCGCAAATACACCTGTCGGCCGCAAGCCGCGAAACAGAATGGAAACCAACCCACCGGTTCGTCGCGTTTGCCGCGTTCTATAATGCTTGCGTTACAACCTAAAAGAGGAACGTATGGCTTATAACGACAAACCTGAAAGCGCAAACGAGGCGCAGGATCATTCCCAGCCGCTCGACGACGGCGGCTTTTTCTCCCTGAACGACGTCATCATGGCCGGCAGGCGTCAACTCACCCGCTCCGAGCAGCTCTTGGCCGCCGACACACGCCGCAACGCCCGCAACCTACTCGCGAGCGCCAAGTTGCTCGTACTCGTCGTCATCGTCTCGCTCGCCATGGGCGTTGCCGCTTGGGCATTTTTGGCCTCGCTGAATATCGCGACCGATTATCGCGAGCACCACGTGTGGATTTACGCGTTGCTTCCCGTTGTGGGCGTTGCCACCGCGTGGGTCTACAAGAACCACGGTCTCGCCGCCAAGCGTGGCAACAACCTGGTCATTGACTCCGCCCTGGGCACACGTCTCATCCATATGCGCATGGCTGTCCTCACCTTCGTCTGCTCCACGCTCACGCACCTAACGGGCGGATCGGCCGGTCGCGAGGGAGCCGCGGTGCAGATTGGCGGCACCATCGCCAGCAACATCTCGAGCCTCGCCCACCTCAAAAAGCATGATCACCACGACCTCATGCTCGCCGGCATCTCATCCGCTTTTGGCGCCGTATTCGGCTCGCCCCTCGCCGGCGCGTTCTTTGGCATGGAGATGTGCTTTATCGGCAAGATCGACTACACCGCAGGCATCTACTGCCTGGTTGCCTCGTTTACCGGCTACTTTACGTCGCTTGCCTTGGGAACCGAGTACGAGGCGAATGTTATCGCCAGCGTTCCCGCCATGACGCCCAAAACGGTCGTCATCGTTGTTACCAGCGCCATTATCTTCGGTCTGACGGCACGCCTCTTTGCCTGGTCGGTTCGAACCGTCAAGAGCCTGTACGGTCGCTTTATCACCAATTACCTTGTTCGCGCACTTATAGGCGCACTCGTGGTTTTGGCCGCCTATGCCCTCCTCGACGCCTGGGACTACGCCGGCCTTTCCACGTGGCTTTCCGGCGCCGGATTTGCAGGCAACACCACCCTGGCGGACGCAGCCATCAAGTTGGTCGTCACAGCGCTCACCCTGGGCGCCGGCTTCCAAGGCGGCGAGGTCACGCCTCTGTTTGGCATCGGTGCGGCGCTCGGCGGCTGGATCGGCTGCCTCGTCGGAATCGACCCCAGCTTTCTGGCGGCTCTCGGCATGCTCGGCGTGTTCTGCGCCGGCCTTAACGTGCCCATCACCACCTGTATGATGGCCATCGACCTGTTCCACGGCACGGCCGCCGGCTTCTTCGTGATCGTGGCGTTTATCAGCTATCTCGCCGGCGGCCACCGCGGCGTGTACCCCGCCCAGCGCATCATCTCACCCAAGCGCCGCTCGCTTATTGTGGACGAGGGCGGCACGGTGGCAGAGGCTATCGAGCGCCACAACGACCTGATAGAGTAGACGTTAGTATTCGCCGTGCAGCCACAATCGGGAGCAATTCGACCTGAGCGCGACCGCACCGTCACGTCATACGCCAGGAGTCGCCCCATGCACGCAACTGATTTTGGTCGCACGCTCATAATCGCCAACCCTGCCGCCCAGTCGGGTGCGGCGCGCGAGGTCGCTGAGCGCCTGCAGCGCTTTTTGGACATGACTGCACGCGCATCCCAGTTTGACCTGGTGCTGACCGAGCGAAATGGACACGCCAAGGAGCTGGCTGCACAGGCAACGGGCTATCGCACCGTTATCGCACTCGGCGGCGACGGCGTGATCCACGAGGTCGTCAACGGGCTTATGACGCAAAAGGAGGACGCCCGCCCCGCTCTTGCCGTCCTGCCCGTGGGCTCCGGCAACGATTTTGCCCAGACGCTCGGCATCGAAGATTTCTCCGGCAAGGATTTTGGCGCGCTGCTCACCTGTGAGCTGCGGCGTCAGGACATCGGGCGGATTCGCTCATGGAACCCCGCAAGAGGCAGCGGCGAGGCGATCGTCGAGTATTACGACCAGACGCTCTCCGTCGGTATTGATGCCGCCATCGGCCTTGGCACCACCGAACTGCGCAAAAAGACCGGCTTGACGGGCGCTCCGCTCTACACCCTCTCGGGACTTGAGCAGTTTGGCCTACGCTATCGCAACTACCCCATGACAGCCAGCTTTGACGGCGCGCCCGCCGAGCGCGTGAGGGCGATCATCATGGCGATTCAGCTGGGCCCCACGTATGGCTCGGGCTATCGCATCTGCCCCGATGCCGACCCCTGCGACGGCATGCTCGACGTCTGCTACGCCTGCGGCCCCGTCTCTCGCGCGGTAGCCCTGCCCATGTTCCTTTCGGCCAAGGACGGCCACCATACCAAGTTGCCGCCGGTTCGCATGCGCCGCTGCCGCCATGCCGAGCTCACTTTTGAGGAGCCCGACTACCCCATCCAAGCCGACGGCGAGCCCGTTGTCGCCTCGCGCATCGAGGTCGACGTCCTCGGCGGCGCCCTCCACGTCTGGCACCCCACCCACTAGCCATCCCTAAGTTGCGGTGAAATAGGGACTGTTTATGCAGGTAAAGCCGGAAAACAATCCCTATTTCACCGCAACTTATGAGGAGGCTATTCGTCGCTGCCCGGCTTGCGACGGTTGGCCTTTTTAATGGCGTTGAAGTACTTGTCGTTGAGCCTGCGCTGGCGCGATCGCTGAGGCACCTTGGTCTTTACGCGTCGACGCGGTGGACGCCCGCGACGCTCAAGCTCAGCGCGCAGTTTACGCAGGCAGCTGCTACGGTTTTGGAACTGACTGCGGCTCTCGCGCGCCGTCACGGTAATCCCCGTGGGCCCATGCTTCATGCGCACCGCCGAGTCCGTCGTGTTGACGCCTTGTCCGCCCGGACCCGTCGCGCGAAACACCTGCACCTCGCAATCGCGCGCCAACTCCTCGACCGACATCTCGGCATAGCGCGCATACTCGCGCCATCCCATCTTGTTCTCATCCATATCAACACCTCCCCTCATACAAAAAATGTGACAAAGGGACGGTCCCTTTGTCACATCGCATACCAATCGCTTGTGTTGCGCGCTTACGCGAAGGTGATCTCGCCGGTCTCGCAGTCCATATCGGCGATACGGGCCAGGCTCTCGACGCGGAAGCCGCGCTCGCGGAGCTTATCGCCGCCGCCCTGGAAGCCCTTCTCCACTGCAATGCCAATGCCGGACACCTCGGCACCCGCAGCCTCGCAGATCTTGATAAGACCCTCGAGCGCGCAGCCGTTGGCCAAGAAGTCGTCGATAATCAGGACCTTGTCGCCCTCGGACAGGAAACGCTTGCCAACGATGACCGGGTACTCCTTCTGCTTGGTAAAGGAGTAGATGGTCGTGGCATACTGCTCGCCGTCGAGGTTGATGGACTGCGCCTTCTTGGCAAAGACCACCGGCACGCCGCCAAAATGCTGAGCCGCGATGCAAGCCATGCCAATGCCCGAAGCCTCAATCGTCAGGATCTTGTTGATCTCGACGCCCTCGAACAGACGGGCCCACTCGGCACCCATGTGGTCGAACAGCTCAACGTCGCACTGGTGGTTGAGGAAGGCATCAACCTTAAGGACGTTACCGGCCTTTACGATGCCGTCATGGCGAATACGATCCTCAAGCTCCTGCATGGCGCAACCCCTTCTCGCGGCAACGATACCGCGCGATTAATAAACGTTGTTCGATAGTCTACCACGGACCGACCCCCGCCCGCCCCACAAGCCGCATCGCACCACAAACCAGTCTTTTTGGAATGGCACGAAGCGTGGCAGACAGCCACCCAACACGCTAATGACGGGCGCGCACCTTCACCAAACGCACCATGGCGAGCGCAAAGCCCACGGCGGCCACAGCCATCAACACATAGAACACCGAACGGAAACCAAACAAGAACACATCCGGACGGCCTGCAACAAAACTAGTCACGGCCTCGCCCATCGCCACGCTCATCTGCCCATACAGGATATGCGACGCCGCCGTAATGCCCACTGCCATACCCGCATAACGTGCCAGGCTACCCAGGCTGCCCGCAAAGCCGAGCGCTTCGCGCGGAGCCGAGCCCATGTACAGCGAGTTGTTAGGACTCTGGAAAATCGACGTACCGCACGACATAAACGCGACACAGCACACGATCACAGGGATAGAAGAGTGCTCATCGAGCGTGCTTACCGCAAAAAGACCACATACGTACACGCCCAGGCCGACCGCCGTGGGGCCCTCGCAGCCAACACGGTCCGAAACCGTACCCGAAAGCGGTCCGATAAAGGCATTCACCATCGGCAGTGCCAAAAAGAGCAGTCCGGAAATGTCAGAACCAAAGCCGTGGGCGTCCAGAAAATAGAACGGCAGAATAAACTCGGATGCGCCAATGCCAACGAACACGATGAGCATGCAGGCAAGGTTGATGGTGAAGGCCGAATTTGCAAAGCAGCGACGAGCAGCCTCGATCAGGGACATGGGGCGCTCGCCGGCCTCCGGCTTAACATGCGGCAGCGTGTAGAGCCCCACGATAAACGAGATGACGCCAATAGGCAGGTTGATGAGGAAGATACTCTCCCAGGGAAAGCTTGCCACCAGCATGCCACCGAGCACGGGGCCACACATCATGCCGAGGGCCACGAAGGTCGCAAGAATACCCATGGCACGGCCTCGTTCGCGCGCCGGGAACGACTCGGTGATGATACCCATGTTGTTAGCCATGGCCGCCGCGCAACCGACGCCTTGAACGATGCGCGCCAGAATAAGAACTTCGAGCGAGCCCGAAAGGCCGCAAAGCAGCGAACCGGCCGTAAAGACGATTACGCCCAGCTGGAATACGCCGACCTTGCCGCGCACGTCGCCCAGGCGGCCAAACGGCAGCATGGCCACGCACGTCGCAAGCAGATACACCGAGCTCACCAGCTGGATGCGGTCGAGGCCCACGCCCAGTTCCTTTTGCATCACGGGCAGTGCCACGGTCACGACGGTCGAATCCAGACACGACATAAACGTCATGATGAGCACGGTAAACAGAATCGCCCATTTGTTCTTGCCATGGGTGTCGCCCTCTAGAGCAATGTGCTCGCGGCGCAGCTGCTCTGCAGTTTTCTCCATATCCATCCTTTCGAGTGGCGCAACACAAAAAACGGGGCCCCATCGCCTGCGAACAGTTGCGATTGGGGTCCCGCCTACGGAATCGGAACGAAAGGTCGCCGAAGCTTTCTGCCAGCATCGGCGCCTTGTGCGAACGCTAGCCTAGCACTGCTCGAGCGCCTGCTCAAGGTCGGCAATCAAATCGGCTGTGTCCTCGAGGCCGCACGACAGGCGCACCATGTCGGCGGAGATGCCACAGGCGATGAGTTCCTCATCGTTCATCTGGCGATGCGTGGCGTTAGCAGGATGCAAGCAGCAAGTGCGGGCGTCGGCCACGTGCGTGGCGATCTGGGCGAGCTTGAGACTCTTCATAAAGGTCTCGGCCGCCGCGCGACCACCGTTAAAGCCAAAGCTCACGACGCCGCAGGTACCGTTGGGCATGTACTTCTGAGCCAGGTCATAGTACTTGTCGCCCCCCAGGCCCGGATAGCTCACGAAGCGCACCTTGGGATGGCTCTGCAGGAACTTGGCAACGGCCAGGCCGTTCTCGCAATGACGCGGCATACGCACGTGCAGGCTCTCGAGCGAGCTGTTCAGGAAAAACGCCGCCTGCGGGTTCTGCATGGGACCGAGGTCGCGCATGAGCTGCGCGGTGGCCTTGGTAATGAAGGCGCCCTCGCGACCGAACTTCTCGGCATACGTCACGCCGTGGTAGCTCTCGTCGGGCGTGGTGAGACCCGGGAACTTATCCGCATGGGCCATCCAGTCAAACTGGCCGTGGTCGACGATCACGCCGCCCAGGTAGGCAGCATGCCCATCCATGTACTTGGTGGTGGAGTGCGTAACGATGTCGGCGCCCCACTCAAAGGGACGGCACATCACGGGCGTCGGGAAGGTGTTGTCGACCATCAGCGGCACGCCGTGGTCATGCGCGGCCTTGGCAAAGCGCTCAATATCGAGCACGGCAAGGGCGGGGTTGGCGATCGTTTCGCCAAAGACGAGCTTGGTGTTGGGTTGGAAGGCTGCCTCCAACTCCTCATCGGTGCAGTCGGGGGCAACGAACGTGCAGGTCAGACCCATGCGCTCCATGGTATGGGCGAGCAGGTTGTAGGTACCGCCGTAGATGGCAGAGCTTGCGAC
The DNA here is from genome assembly GCA_902494715.1 of uncultured Collinsella sp. GTDB lineage: Bacteria > Actinomycetota > Coriobacteriia > Coriobacteriales > Coriobacteriaceae > Collinsella. The sequence goes on along the minus strand of CABUUJ010000027.1, from coordinate 6,641 downwards.
CACATGATCGCCGGCGCCGGCAACGTTAAAGATCGCAAGGAAGTTCGCAGCCATGCCCGAGCTCGTGAGCATCGCAGCGGTACCGCCCTCCATCTCGCAGATCTTGGCGGCAACCAAATCGCACGTGGGGTTCTGTAGACGGCTGTAGAAGTAGCCCGACTCCTCCAAGTCAAACAGCTTGCCCATGTGCTCGGACGTGTCGTACTTCCACGTGGTGGACTGGTAGATGGGCACCTGGCGCGGCTCCGCATCTCCCGGGTGATAGCCGCCCTGAACACATGTGGTACCGATAGTCTGCTCGCTCATATCTAGCTCCCTTGCCTGGGTTTTAGTTTTATTCGGTTCACGATACCGCTACCCTGCACCCCTCTCAACCCATCCCCAAGGTAGGTTATGTGACTAATTGATCAGGGGTAATTATCTCAAGCCTTGGGCATTTGCTCGATAGATAAAAATGAGGCATACATGAAGCTCTCGATGATTACATGCACCGTCACGGGTACCATAGGCGGGTACACCGTGACCAAGGAGACAACGATGAAGCAAATCGATACGGCCCAGCTCGACATCACCGCCTGTCAGGCTCAAGCTGCCGAATACCACGCCCGTGGCTTTAACTGCGCTCAGGCCGTCGCCTGCACGCTCGCTCCCGCCGTCGGGCTCGACCCCCAGGTCGCCTTTACCCTCACCGAGGGCTTTGGCGCCGGCATGGGCGGCATGACCGAAACCTGCGGCGCTATCTCGGGCGCCGTGGCCATCATGAGCTTTGTAATGAGCGACGGCATGGAAAACCCCAAGACCAAGGGCCAGACCTACAAGCTGTCGCGCGAAATCGCCAAGCGTTTTGGCGAGAAGAATACGACGACCGTCTGCGGCACGCTCAAGGGCATCGGATCAGATAAGGGTCCGCTCCGCAGCTGCCCCGGCTGCATCGACGATGCCGTCGCGATCGCCTGCGATGTGCTAAAGCAGCTCGCCGAGTAAACGGCAGCAACAGAAAAACGACGGCCGGCGCGCTTGGGATCCATCCAAAAGCACGCCGGCCGTCGCCGTTAGAACTCGGCAAATTCGGGAGCGCCGACCTCAATCTCCTCGCGCCCCGCCATAAGCTCGCGCATCTTGGCGCAAAACGGCTCCTGCTCCCCCGCCTTAAACATCAAATGAAGTGTCACGGCATCCGCGTAATCGGTATCCGAAACCTTGGCACCCGAATCCTGCGCCAAACGAAGCACCTGCTCATACTGCGGATAGGCCACATGCACGTCAACCGGTACGACGCTCGTCATCTCGACGATCTGCCCGGCCTCCTGAGCCGCAGCCACCGCCGCCTGCGTCGCCGCGGTATAGGCGCGCACCAAGCCGCCGGGTCCCAACAGCGTGCCACCAAAATAGCGCGTCACTACGCAGCAAACATTTTTGAGCTCCGCGCCGCGCAACACCTCAAGCGTCGGCATACCGCTCGTGCGGCTCGGCTCACCGTCATCGCTCTGGCGCTCGCGTCCATCGACCAAAATCCACGCGGGAACATTGTGTCGAGCGTCGTAATGACGCTTGCGAACCATCTCGATAAAGGCATTCGCCTCATCCTCGGACTCAATATGGACCAGTTGGGCAATAAAACGGCTCTTGCGGTCCACAAACTCGCCCGAAGCCTCAATATTCGATTGCAGAGTAAAATAGCTGTCCAACAAAGCCCCTCAACAAAATAAAGCGCAGCAACAAACAGCCTCAATAATACGGCAAAGACAGCACCGTTGCCCTCGCCAACAAGAGTGGAAATGCCAATGATGCCGTCACCAACAGCGAGACGGCGTCAGCTGAGTCGATTTGGCCCGAAAGAGGAGGGAGCACGCCTTATGGCGGCGACCGACGAATGAGCGCCAAATCGGCCAGCTGACGCCGTCGAAAGCGAGAACCCGTCAGCGCGAGCAAGATGCCTTGAAAGACAAGGGCATTGACCTTATGGTCATGCCCGAAGGCTTGAAAGGCAGATTGCCGCGCTGACGGGTTCGCAGCGTCAACAAAGTGCTGAGTGGGCCGATAAGCCGGGTTCTGTCGTGAACGGTCATTTATCTTGTCTGCACGTTACCGTGCAGCTCCACGCACGCTACCCGAACGCGGACCGGGCCGGCCCATAGCGTTCCTATTCGCGCTTGCTCCGGATGGGGCTTGCCAAGCCGCCGTGTTACCACGGCGCTGGTGGTCTCTTACACCACCGTTTCAGCTTTTCCCTTTACGCCTTGCGGCGCAGGTGGGAGTCTTCTTTTCTGCGGCGCTTTCCGTCGGATCACTCCGCCCGGCCGTTAGCCGGCATCCCGCCCTCTGGAGCCCGGACTTTCCTCACGCGTGCTGCAAGCAGCACATCGCGCGACCGTCTGGCCCACTCAGCAGTGCAAGAGTGTAGCACACCGTTGCCGCAGGCAATGGCACAACACAAGCGTTCGACACGATAAACCAAGAACCACGCCATGCAGTACAATAGAGTCGTCGATGGGCAACGTCGTCAGTCGAGACACGACCGCGCTCCGCACCCCTCCGTCTACTCGGTGTGTTCCCGCCTCCTCCCCGAGGCGGGATGTCGGCATTTTTTCATGCACCGACAATCCAATAGCCTGTGGACAGCCCGGCAGCATTGCGCATCTCGGCGCCAAATGCAAAAAGGGATCCGTCCATTACGGACGGATCCCTTAAACAAGTGATCGTCAAACCGATTTACTCGGCGTCGGTCTCCTCGTCCTTCTTCTCGGAAGGCAGCGGGGTAACCTCGATCTCGACGCCCAGAGTCTCAGCAGCAGACTTCATGGACAGGGAGATACGACGACGGTCGAGGTCGATCTCCATGACCTTGACCTGAACCTTGTCGCCCACATGGGTGACCTGAGAAGGCTGATCGACGTGCTTGTTGGCCATCTCGGAGATGTGCACCAGGCCCTCGATGCCCTCGCCCAGGTCGACGAAAGCGCCGAACGGGACAAGCTTGGTCACAGTGCCCTCGACTATAGCGCCGACGGGGTACTTCTTGACCAGTGCACGCCACGGATCCTCGGTGGTCTGCTTGAGACCCAGGGAGATGCGCTCGCGGTTGAGATCAACGTCGAGAACCTCGACCTCGACCTCCTGGCCGACCTTGACAACCTCGGAAGGATGGTTGACGTGGTTCCAAGAGAGCTCGGAGATGTGGATGAGGCCGTCGATACCGCCGAGGTCGACGAAGGCGCCGAAGTCGACGATGGAGGAAACGGTGCCCTGGAGACGCATGCCAGACTTGAGCTTGGACAGGATCTCGGAGCGCTCGGCCTTACGGGACTCCTCGAGCACGACGCGACGGGAGAGGACGACGTTGTTGCGGTTGCGGTCCATCTCGATGACGCGGGCCTCGATGCGGGTACCCATGTAGGAGGTGAGGTCCTTGACGCGACGGAGGTCGACGAGGGAAGCGGGCAGGAAGCCACGCAGGCCGATGTCGAGGATCAGGCCGCCCTTGACAACCTCGATAACCTCGCCCTCGACGTTCTCGCCGGAGTTGAACTTCTCCTCGATGCGGTTCCAAGCACGCTCGTACTCGGCACGCTTCTTGGACAGGACCAGACGACCGTCCTTGTCCTCCTTCTGGAGAACCAGAGCCTCGATGGGATCACCGAGTGCAACGATGTCTGCAGGGTTAGCGTCCTTACGGATGGACAGCTCGCGGACCGGGATAACGCCCTCGGACTTGAATCCGATGTCAACGAGCACCTCGTCATGCTCGATCTTAACGACAGTGCCGTTAACGAGATCGCCCTCATCAAAGTCGGTAATCGTACCGTCGATGAGGTTGTTCATCTCCTCCTCATTGACATCGTCAAGAGAGAAAATGGACGAGTTCTGAATCTCACTCAAAGGTGGACCCCTTTCGAACTACGGGGCCCCGATTGCTAGGACCTACAGAAGGGTGCGACAAGCACACAACGTTTAGGAACACTCGGGAGCCGACAGATACTAATGTGACGCTTATGCAATCACGTTCGTATAGATTACGGGGAAATTACTTCGATTTCAAGCGCGAACTGCGATTTTTTACTCGTATGGAGACTTTTTCGCAATCTTGTGGACGACCGTCTCCATAAATTGACGATAGGCAGTTAGGCATACGGCTTTGGGGTAAAGTATCCGGAGCAACGATTCTGGAACGATTTATCGAGAAAGGTGCCCGCGTGCTCAAAGCAGTCGTTTTCGATATGGACGAGACGCTTCTTAGCATCAACCTCAACGCGTTCATCCTTCGCTATTTTAAGGATGTCTCGTCGATGCTCGCGGATATCGGACGACGCAGCCGCGGTGGCACGATGGCGCGCCTCGGCACCATCCTGGTCGACCTCAACGCCAACCGCCGAAGCGGCACGGACAACCGCACCAATCTTGAGTTTTACCGCACCGAGGTCGAGCGTAGGTGCGGCATCTGCCTCTCCGATCCCCTCATCTATGAGGCGTTTACCTACTACGACCGCGAAGTGCTTCCGCACAAGAATGACGATGTCATCAACGCCCACGCCATGCCGGGCGCACACGCCGCTCTCCAGGCCGTACAGGATGCAGGGCTGCGCTGCGCGCTCTTTACCAACCCCAGCTTTCCGCAGGGGGCCATCGAGTGCCGCATGGGCTGGGGCGACCTGGCCGACGCCCCCTTTGAGCTCGTGACGCACATGGGAAACACCACCCGCTGCAAGCCCGATGCCACCTATTATCTTGAACAGCTTCAGGTGATGGGGCTCGAGCCGCACGAGGTCCTTATGGTGGGCAACGATCCCAAGCGCGACTTCCCCAGCCCCGCCTGCGGCATTCAAACTGCCTATGTTGGCCAGGGAAAACCCAGCCGAGCCACCTGGTGCGGAACCATGGAAGACTTCGCCCGCGACTTTAACGCCGTAGTCGAAGCCTTCTACGAACATCAAGTAGCCGACGAACTGTCATAGGACCCCTCCCACCAAACAAAATAGCACCGCAGGTTGAGCATAAGTCAGCGAAAACGCCCCTAAGCGAGCAATGTGCCTTGAAAGAGGAGGGCATAGGCCTTCTGGCCATGTCCGACGATTGAAAGGCAGATTGCCGCTTAGGGGCGTTTGCAGCGTCGACTGGTTACGCGGTTTGGTAAAACCGCGTAACTAACAGACTCGAGTCTTGCCGATCATAATGTTGAGGATCTCGACGTCGGTGTCTTTCATGCCCACACGGCCCACATAGCCCATACTGGCGATTGTCTGCTCGACGGTATCCTGGATCAGGCCCTCGCCGGCACGGAAGCCGCGGCCCTGCATGGCCATATCGTGGCCCAGAATCGCCGCATCGACGGCAGCGGAAATCTTGGCGGCGCAGCTCGCCTTGGCGCCATCGCACACGATGCCACCAACGTTGCCGAGCGTGTTCGAGACCGTCGCGCCGATCTGCTCACGCGTGCCACCACACAGCCAGGTAATCGCGGCACCGGCACCACATGCGGCGCAAATAGCACCGCAAAACGCCGAGAGTGCACCGATATAGCTCTTGATATGCACGGCGATAAGATCGGACAGCATCACGGCGCGCACCAGGCGCTCGTGGTCGCAACGCAGGTACTCGGCATACTCCATGACGGGCAATGCGCAGGTAATGCCCTGATTGCCCGAGCCGCACACAATGGCGACCGGCAGCGCGCAACCGTTCATGCGGGCGTCGGACCCTGCGGCCGCACGGGCACGGGCGCGGCAGGCGACGTCATCGGCACGAGCACCCAGCAGCGTTCGACCCACCTCGGCGCCCCAAGCGTGCGCCAGGCCCTCGGCACTGATCGCGCCATTCAGCACAATCTGACGCTCAACGGCAGCGCGGGCGTCCTCAATGTCGCCGCCCTCGATAAAATCGATGATGGCCTCAATCGACATGGGCGTGTCAGCGCTATCTGCGGCACGCTCGGCCACGACGCGCTCGGCGCAGGCGGCACACTCCCCCGCCGACTTGCCACACACCGGAATACCGTCGAGCGTATGGCACGTGACGTTGGTGTGGTGGTCGGTAATCTCGACGACCGCGGTATGGCCCCCGGCCGTGGCAGTCACCTTGATGTAGAGGTTGGGCACACCCTCGACAAGCGACACATCGCAGTAGCCGGCATCGGCGAGGAGCTCGGCCACACGAGCACGGTCTTTATCGTCAACGCTCTCGAGCACCTCGAGCGCGCTCTTGGCGTCGCCGCCCACGGCACCCAGCACGGCCGCCGCTTCAATACCGTGCATACCGCCCGAGTTGGGCACAGTCACGCTCTTAACGTTCTTGATGATGTTGCCCGAGCAGGCAACATCCATATGATCGGGTTCGCAACCGAGCGTCTGGCTCGCCAACGCCGCTGCATAGGCAACGGCAATGGGCTCGGTGCATCCGAGCGCACAGACAAGCTCGCGGTTCAAAACATCGCAAAACGCGGTATCACGAAGGGAATCGGCAGGCATAGGTATCTCCTACTTGTATAACGGACTGGGCTCTCAAAAAGAGTTAGCTCTTTTATTTGATAATCCGAGAGTAGCGAATCGTGCGGGTCGCGGTAACCTCCCCGCACCCGCCTGACACCACTCGGGGTACCATGGGGATGCCAAACATAGATTTGCCCAAGCGGCCACCCGGTCCTATGT
>CABUUJ010000026.1 GCA_902494715.1 uncultured Collinsella sp. | reverse complement strand
CGGAACCGCTAAAGTAGTACCAGGCGCCGCCGACCTGACGCCAGCCGGTGGCCATCGCACCGGAATCGTCGAACCAGTACCAAGAGCCACCCAGGCTGCGCCAGCCGTTAGCGACCATGGCGCCCGAGCCGTCGAGATAGAACCACGCACCGCCGATGTTGAGCCAGCCAGTGGCCATAGCGCCGGAGGCGTTGGCGTAGTACCAAGAGTCACCCACCTGGAACCAGCCGGTAGCCATCGCGCCGGAGTCGCTGAACCAGTACCAAGAGCCGCCCAGGCTGCGCCAGCCGTTAGCAACCATGGCGCCCGAGCCGTCGAGATAGAACCACGTACCGCCGATGTTGAGCCAGCCAGTGGCCATCGCGCCGGAGGCGTTGGCGTAGTACCAGGTGCCCGAATCGTTGATCCAGCCAGTTAGCATGACACCGTACTCATTGAAATAGTACCAAGTTCCACCGATATTATGCCAACCGGTCAACAGCTCGCCGCTGGAAGTCGCATAGAGCCACTTTCCATAGATGGAGTCATAAATCCAGCCACTATGCTGCATGCGGCCATCAGCATTGGCGCCAGGGGTGTTCAGGAAGTAGTTTTTGCCATCAATCTGAACTCGGCCGTATGCCATATCGTGGTTTTCGGGATAGAAGTAGTACCAATCCCCGCCGATAAGCTGCCAGTTCGACACCGCGGTCCCGTCAGCGCCAAAATAGTACCAAACGGCTTCGTAATCGTTATACCACTGGTTCGTGACCATGACGCCAGTCTCGGGATCGAAATAGCGAAGGTTGCCGTCCTCGCACCGAACGAGTCCGGTCTGCATCGAGCCATCGTTGTCGAAATAATACGTTCCAGCAGGACGAGAAACAGAGAAACCTGTCAAATTGCGAGACTCGCTATGATCAATATATTGAAGACCAACGAGAGAATCAATATCAGCAAATGAGGGCGCCGGGGCAACCGTCATGCAGGCGGCGGCAAATACAGCAACTCCCAGCGCTGTTAGTCCTCGCCATCTTTCTCGAAGGTTATTCATACGACATCCTTTCTCCGAGATTTAAGGCTCTCTTAAGTTATTCTCAGACTATCAATTTAGTTTTTCAACAGGAAATCGATAAAAGGTATCTTTGTGACTGCAATTTGATGAGAGCCGCCACGTCCTTGCCGTCCCGTGCATTGTCGACAGCAACGTCTTATGGCACAAACCGGATATCCTTTTCGGCGCAAATCGTTTGAGCAGGCGGCACGCGGAAGGAGTGTGTAGAGCGGTTTTCTGCTGGCTGCCAGCCACGGCATCCTTTCGGAAACCTAATTGCCGCCGGAATTAAAGTCCCCGGCGCGGACTCACCTTATCTCCCCGACGCGGGCTCGATATCCTCTCGGATATCTAATCGTCTTGGACTTTTACCTGCCCAAGCACAGTACAACTTTTACGTGCCGCCACACGGAGCAAGGCTCGGGGATTATTCTCTAAAAACCATGCTTTCAAAGCAACTTTAGGCACAAACGTAGTCAAACAAAATACCTTTCAGGTCTTTCTTGAAGATAAGCAGTAGATTAAAGTATCCGACAAGAAATCCCGCATTACATTCAACCCGCAGAAAAAACAGAGCACTAATACTCCGCCATGCCTTCGGACTCATATAAAAACCTCATATGATCGACATCGAATCTAAGTGATAGCACATCTATAGATTTGCGTACATCAGAACACAGGCAAACGAATTTAAAAAACGAATCAGTTAATTCGCTTTCAAACTCTTTGTCGCATATACGTTTTCCAAGCTCAATAGCTTGGCTCAATTTAGTAGCGACAAAGTGGTTGGAAATTAAACCAAGCATGTTATTAGCCTTCTCAAGGCTATCAAGAACAGGCAAAACGTATTGTATTGCGAAATCTAATGTGACGGTATCATCCTCAATATAATTCGGAAGTCGATACGCTAAATCACATGTATTTATATAATATTTGATCCATGACTCTTTCATTTTTGGAAACCGAGAGATATGGATTAACCGACTTTCAGCAGAGGTATCGCCCAATCTATTAGAAGTTGGAATTAAAATAGTATTTGACCTTTGCTTTCGCCAAGACGAATTATCGAAATTCAATCGAACACGAATATACTCTTGCAACCAGACAAAATAGCACGCTCCATCATCCGCTAAAGAACATCTAATTAAAAGAAAAGGTATTGCAAACATTTCAGCGTATAAAAGCGTCTTCGTATCAATGGAAAATGGAATTTCAGGTTTATCTTCGAGTGGCTTGTTTGTTCCCTTCACCTGAATTGCCATTAATTCACCAGTAGCGAATCCGTTTTCAAAGCGCTCAAAAATTTTATCGATTCCAAAATCACGTTCTGTTAAGTCTCGAACAACCCAGTTTTCAGAAGGCATAAGGGAGGTGACGAAAGAGCATGCCTCTGTATCAATTATGTGGCTATTTGGACGTTTCGGAGGATATGCCATAAAAATCAGCTCCATCAGCCTTAGCGCAAGAGCACCTAATAACGACAAAATAAAGATAACAACCAACATAATTAGACTGCATGTCAGTTGATATCGAATAAGCGGTTAAGGACACAATAACCAATAAAACAATAGCACTCACTGTGTCCAGGGGCATGGACCATCTCCTCCATCCTTCCTGCTCGAGCACGTCAGAGTAACCACCCGGTGAAACCATTGGCCGAGAGCTGCGCCCCCAGTCCCCGGGAAGCGGCCCTCTTGATTAAACTGCTCAGTATTTCGTGCTCACGGGCTCAATTCCCGGTGACCACTTGAGTCACTTCATAGTAGAGAGCAACGACAATGTCGACGCTGCAGGTCTTAAGAATACATTCGCAATAGATGTTCCGGCTGTTCACGCCACTGCAGTGAAGCTGACCGGCCTCGGCTTCTATGATCGAATTAAGCACCTGATCGGAGAGCCTGCGGATAAGCACCAGCTGTCGATCGTCCCGTCGCTGAGGTGGGGCTCAGCGAACATGTCGGGCGCGGCGTCCGCTAAGATCTACATTGCGGTCCTCATCCTTCTCAAGAACCTTCCTTGTGGTTATTTCAGATTCTAGTGCGAAAGCCGTTTTGCGTCAGGCAGACGTCATCACCCCCCCCCACGCTTACGCCATCTATTTTTTGTGCGATCCAAAGTATCGCTAGCTCACGCTCTTCACTATCATCAAATTTGCAGGTCTCATATTTGATGTTTCATTCAGCTCCTTAGAATCGATAACCAAATCCCATTGTCCATTTTGGCCCGGCAATGATCGGCAAAGTTGTTTGTTAGGTATACGAAACAATCGATTAACTGGAGTCAAACGCTTAACTCCAAAACATTTCAAACTGACAATTTCGATACATAATAAAGCTGCCAGTGAATTCAAACAGTTCTCCAAATTAGCTTTTCTAAAATACGTACCACGATCATGTTTCACAGCGTTATAGCTATCCCACCAAGTTAATTTTGCATACATTCCATTTATCCACGCATTAAAAGGTTTGAGTGAAATACTCTGGTTAATCGCAATGTCAACTACCTCATTTACAAAGGCAATATCATTCAAAGCAGACAGGCACTCGAATGCTTCCTTGATATTAGATGGTCTATTTCCGGATCGAAGTTCGACATAATCTTTAAAAACCGAATCAAATTCAGAACAAATCGATAAAAGCATCTTTGCAAATTCAACTGAATAAGTTGAGAAATTATCGTTGCTCAGCTCAACATAATTAAAGGAATTAACAAGCTCTCTTTCAAGAACCAAGTAGTAATCCCAATTTGATAAAGATAAACTCATAGACAAGCAACTCCCGTTAACGTAAATTACACCAAATTATCTTTCGAAATGCCCCCGTAGATATAGCAATCGCCAGCTCAGAAGTCTACTGACGCCCGATTCAGCTGACAAATAATTGACTATACGGCACTATTAAAGGATAACTAGCACTGTTCATCTACAGGAATATCCAGTTTATTCGCCGCGCAAATGCAAAGCTCTTTATCCTCTTGAGTCATCCTGCTCCCAAGAATAACTCGCAACGGCTTGCATGGGCGTTGTACATAATTCATCTCAAGCTCATCTGGCTCTGGTACAAGACGGGCACGATATTCGTTCTCCCGCTCAAACACACTGCCCTTTCTGTAAATTGCCCGTAGATCACTAAGCATGTCATCACTGCTCACATTAAGACCAAGCATCCTAGCAGCAGTCCAAGCAATTTGAGGGTCGCAATTAAATGGTTCGTCATCATATAAAATTGGTAATAATTCAGTGCGCATTCCGTTAGCTATGTTGCAATTGCGAATAGCTTCTCTGTCGTAAGCAAGAACGAAACCCGCTTGGCTTTCGGAATATACATTCCACATATTCGAATCGCTAGGATTGTCCGTTAGGCACAAAATGCGACAACAATTTCGGCAGCTATTCTGATGAACTGGGGCAACAAATCCTCCAACAAATAAGCGCAAGTTTTTAACAGCCGAGCGAAAAAGACTAACTTTTCCCTCATCGGATAGTATCTCGAACTCATCTATTCTTGCTGGATTAAAAGGAGCCCCCAGAACCCCTAAAACAAACGCAAGTCGTCTAAAATCAATTTGATTTATTATCTTTAACGCTTGTTCATCATCATTGAGATTACTTTCGATTTCATCTATACCATTCCAGTTATAGATCGGTACCGAATCGCACTGATCGCTGAAAACCTTTGGATGAGAAAATGTAACAGTCGCGTTTTCTAGATCGGCAAAAGCGTATTCACTTGGAGGTCGATAGCGGTAAAGCATTCGCGGGACGAGAGAAGTCGATAGCGCTTCCAGCTCCTTCTTTGCGGAAACAATGGAGGCGCCATCGTTTTGCTTGGCAACGAGATTAGCCAGCGTCTCCCGATATGTTTCTTTCTGTGTCAAGCTTAGCGCCATGCAATATCGCTTCCCGATCTAGCTAAATTAGATGCAGTTGATTTTATCCAGTGCAAAAATACTGAATGCACATACGAAGCAGAAGTCATGTCTATCAACTACCAAAAAATGATTCCGATTGGAACGTACCGGAAATCGTAAAAGCTGCCAACGGATATATTTATAATAGCCTGAGATGGCTAGAGATGAAAACATATAGTCATCAAGCAGTCTTGTCCTCCGATGAAGACGCCAGCTATGACATCGAATTCCACTCTCTGTCAGGTCGCTTTACCAATTACGGAGCGCCGCAGAGGCTGCAGAAGCAGTCGAGTATGCAGAAAAGATTTATATGGGCGCGTCAATTAAAAAAGCTCTGTTAGACCAGGATTGACACACATCTGTCCCCACGGCGCCATATCGTTAGCCTCGTAGACCGCGGGGCAGCATGAACGCCGAGGACCTGGTAATCGCCTTCAAACGGGACATGGCGAAGCTGAGCGGGACCGAGCGCCGCCGCGCGATTGAGTCCGTCAGGGACGTGATCCGCGCGGCGGCGTTCGACGACACGGCCGGCTCCGCCTACGAGGTCGAGCGCAGCCGCGTCTGCCTCAAGACCGCCTACGCCATGCGCCATAGGCTGATCGAGCGCCTCTCGGCCCACTGCCCCCATTCAGGGCCGGGCGGGGCTGCGGCGGCGAGCTCGACGAGATCTACTTCCCTGAGTCGCTCAAGGGCAAGGGCAACCGCGCGAAGGGGTTGTTCGCGATGCCGTATCGGCAGCATAGAGACGGTATGTCCATTTCGTCTCTTTTAGCGCTGAATACCATGTATCGGGTTCATTTTCTCATGCCTTATTAGGAATATATGAGACGGCTGAATTCGTAGATGCCTGTTGTAAATGAATGTATGTGAGAAAGCTAACAACTACTTAATAAGAGTTGCGTTTGGCATCAGGCAACGAAAACCGTTGCATTTTGTCTCTTGCAACTAAAAGGGTTGCGTTTGGTATATAGCAACGAAAACAGTTGTGCACGGGCAAGATAACCCTCACGCTTTGCGAATGATATCTTTGTTCCTGCAAATTAAAACACGCAATGTTATAGATAGACGAAATCTGATTAGCGGGCGACGATGAATGCCACATCTCTATTATCACGGGGACTGCCGCCCCAGAAAAACCCGATATGGCAATCGACGCTGATAGCAGTCTTAAAGAACATGACGTCGCCCTCACTCGACCTAGAACCGTTCGAGAATCTCCTCGGCGTTCTCTCGCAGATAGATATCTAGGTCCGGCACGGCAAACTGCACGTAGCCCCTCTGTGGTGCCTGAATAACCTCTCTTTGTAGCAATTTTGCCCTAATGGAGCTGACCTCATTGGTCTTTTTACCCATGCGCTTAGCAATCTCGGATGATTTGGACTGTTGTTTATCCTCGCACATGGCCAAAAGGTATTTGATATCGTTGAGCCCCAGTCCAGAAATCGCGGGCTCGTGAACAACATCGTGAAAACGAGCCTCTGCCAGCGCAATGCCTTCAGTGACGTCGCGCTCGCTCACAATGGCACTTTTGGCACGATGCAAGTTGGCGCGCTGCCAAATGGAATAACCGACCAGTTGCACCAGATAGGCATAGCCCTTAGTGGCCTTAGCGGCTCTCGACAGGAGATTGTCCTCTATGGTCAAGCCAGTCGCATCAAAGCTATCGCCCATAGAGAGCGCTACCTCCACCTGGTTGATAGGCGCCAGATCTTCGGGGAGGGCACGACGCAAGAACGTAAGCGCCTTGCCGTTAATAAGATCCATAACACCGGCGGGTAACCCGGCAAAGGCAAGTGCGATATCTACTTTTTCCCCTATCAAAAGCTGAACCGTAGACGCAATGGCACGCATATCGTCAATCGGAGCGTCCTGAACTTCATCGATGGCAATAAAAAGACCCTTGGATGACTTCGCTGCCGAACTCAGTAACTTTCTAAGGCTCGGCTCTTTGGGCGCAACGTCAACTTTCGCGGAAACAAAGCCGGCGTTTACGCCGACCGAAGCATTGGCCGCAAGGGAAGAATCAGCAACCTGATCCCACAAGTCCAGCAATAAGTTAGGGCCAGCAGAGACAATAGCGGTCTTCCATCCAAGCTCTCGAGCACGATCCCTAAGATCGCAGAGCAAAACAGTTTTTCCGGAGCCCCTCGGTCCAGCAATGCGCATGAGCCTCGCAGGTGCACCAATTCCCGCATTCAAGCTCTCGGTAAACTCAAGGGCAATATCATCACGACCAATTATGCGCGGAGGCTCAGCGCCGGCAGTGGGACGAAACGGATTATGGAATGCTGTGGCGCTCACTTGTTTGCCTTTCTAGGGAATCGATTAACAGCCAATCATCGGTTAAATAATTATCGCAGACTATATCGAATAATATCGAGTTATATAAGGCTGTATAAACTTATCGCGGAAGTATCGAGCTTTCGTAATATGACTTAGTTAATAGTCCACCATTGCTTTCTTCCAAGCTCATAGCGAAAGAAAGTTCAGGACTTCCTAAACCCATTGCCTTAATACGAGAAATACTCGCTCTCGGCAGATAGGTTTGGCCCCAACCACGGATCGCCGCTGAGGAAGAACTCCGGCCAGCGCTGCATGAACAGTGCTTGCTCACGCTTCCAGCGGCGCAGCTTTTCCTCGTTGGCCTCTTCCCTGCCGCGCGAGGTGAACTCGTAGTGATACAGCTCGGCATAGGGCGTAAAGATGGCGCGGTAGCCCGCCCCCCACACGCGTAGGCAAAAGTCCGCGTCGTTAAAGCCGACGGCGAACTCCTCGTTGTAGCCTCCGACCTGCTCAAACACGTCGCGACGAACCATCTGGCAGGCGCCCGTTACGGCGCTAAAGTTGCCGGAACGCACAGCGCGGGCAAGGTATCCCTCGCGCTTTGCCGAGAAGTCCTGGTTGGCATGGGCAAGCGCACCGCGCACGCCAACCAAAATGCCGGCATGCTGTACCAAATGATCGGCAAAATAGAGCTTGGCCCCCACCACGCCCGCATCGGGACGCTGCAGATAGCCCATCATCTCTTCAATAAAGCCGGGGCTTATGACCTCGGTATCGTTGTTCAACAGCAGCAGATAGTCGCCCTTGGAATGCTCAACGCCAAAGTTGATGATCTGGGAGTAATTAAACTCGCCCGGCCACCACTCAACGCGCGCTGCACCCTTGCCATCAGACGCAGCGGCTACGCGCGCCGGCAGGGTTTCATAATACGCAAACGTCTCCGGGTCTTCGCTGTTGTTCTCCACCAAGACGATCTCGTAGTTGGCATACGTGGCCTTCCGTGCGATCGACATCACGCAGGCGTCGAGCGTCTCGACGTGGTCCTTGGTGGGAATCACAATGCTCACCAACGGCGCAGGCTCTGGCAGCGAATAGCGCATGCGGTAGACAAACGGTGTCTCGGACTCCTCGACCGTTCCATGAACACCCAGTGAGTCAAAGTGGCGCTGCAGAGCCAGACGTCCGGCCTCGATAGCATATGGCTTGCTATCGGCAGAACCGTCGGCGGTAGAGCCAGGGTGCACGCGCCAGTGATACAGCACGTGCGCAACGTGCTCAAAACGCGCACCTGCCGCAAGGCAGCGGAGCGTCAGGTCGTAATCCTGGGCACCCGCAACATCTTCTGGCGACATGCCAATGCGATCGATGAGCGCCTTCTCCACCATTAGAAAATGCGTCACGCAGTTATGGCTATAGAGCAGGTCGACGTTGAGCCTGGTCTTAAAGACCGGCTGGCTCCACTCCCCCGTTTTCTGGAACATGTCCTCGTCGCAGAACAGGACCTGGGGGCGCTCGCCCTCGGCCGCCTTGTTCAGTGCGGAAACATACTGGAATAACGCGTCCGGTTCCAGAATGTCATCGTGGTCCAAGAAAGCGATGTAGTCGCCTGTCGCTTGCTCAATACCTGCGTTGGTGTTGACCACAATGCCGCCGTTGCCGGGCAGCCCAATGCGACGAACGCGCTCGTCGTTGGCACTTGCCGCAAGATTGGCCACCGCATCCCATTCGGGCGAGGCGTCCATGAACAGCAATTCCCAGTTGTCATAGCTCTGGGCTATCACCGAGTCCAGCAGCTCGCGCAGGTAAACCCGATCAGTCTTGTAACACGGCACCACAATGCTCACGAGCGGCCTATAGGCAAAGGCCGCCGAAGCGACACGCTGGCACGCCAAATCGCCCGGCTTTGCGCGATGTTGCTCAAACCAACGTCGATAAGCTGCGTCATCAGCGCGTGCATCCTTCATGCGGTTCCAGCTGTCGTCGACCATGCCGTTGTACAGGCGACCATCCATGGCGCAAAACCCGCTCTGGATCTGCTCTGTGGAATCGCTCACAATCGCGACAAAATCTCGTATATCTTGAGGCATCTCAACGCTCAGATACGTTTTATTGACACGGCATCCATTCTGCTGCGGCACATCGACCTGCGATTCAAACACATGCACGGTAGCATCGATGGCATTCATATGCGTATCGAAGATCTGAAGCTCAGGCACGCACTGGGAGTCTCCCGCCCAGGTAACCTCATAGCGCCACACCGCGCCGGCGTCTGCCGGCAAATAGCGAATGGCATCGATCTCGTAGCGACCGCAGTGTTCACCACGCTGCGCATCGCGGATAAGTGCGCACAGCGCAGGCTTTGCTTTGTAGTTAATCTTGGATTCCAGCTTGGCCACGCGGCTATCGAGGCGAATGGAGCCCAACCTTTGGCCACCGGATGCAAAAACGACATTCATCGACGAGCCATCCAAAAACGGAAGCACCAAGACGGCGAGCTCGCGCTCGTAATCGGAAACGGAAGGGCAAAGCGCCAGCACGCGGCCGTGATCGACCGGGAGCACCAGCGACGGCACACAAGAGCCGCTCGTCGTCGCATGGGCAAACGCTTGAGAACCCTCCCGCTCAATAAGCGCGGCGACATCCTGACCGGCAAAACGAAGCAGCACAAAAAGACGGCCCTGGCTGCGGCAAAGTGCCAAACGCTTGATACTCATCTACACTTCTCGCTTTCCCAGGGCGTTCGCTGCCATGCGTTTGCAGGCGCCCAAGCGCCCAAACCTCAAGACGTCGTAATCGAACATGAGCTTTTTGCACTCACGGGCATTGGGGGTCTTGCTGGTAAGCGCTGCACGCACCATAGCAGCAACAGAAGGAGCGCATTGTGCGAGCGCAGCATCGCTGCCCACGGCAGAACCGGAAAGGGCCGCGGCGACGGCAGCAAACACCCTGCCACAGTCCGTCCCCAACAACCTGAGCGCATCGTACAGCACCAGATCGCATAGGAAGTAATCCAGGTCATCGGCATGCTGGACATCGAGACCGTCGCGCTGCCAGTCAGCCAGCACCGCGGAGTAAATCTTCACGTGCTCCAGCAGACGTGTCTCGTCGTCGTAGCGCATGGTGTCCATGAGCGAACCCTTGCGCGCCACGCGGTAGTCATACAGCTTGTTTGAGATAAGCGCAGTCTTGCGCGAACGACCGTACACGGCAAAATCGAAGACCTGATCCTCGCCATACTTAACGGTTTCATCGAACACGATCCCGTTGCCCAGCAAAAAAGCGCGCTTGCAAGCGGTGCGCCATGCAAAGGGGCGAGACGCTTCCTTAAACAGCAGGTCGGAGCTATAGCCCACAAACGACACATCGCGCGGGCTCAGCACATAGTTAAGCCACGGATACCCCGCCTCCAACGGATACGGGTTTGCGCCAAAGGTCAAAACGTCGCAATCCTCACGCTCAAAGGCATCAACGATTACGCGGCACGCATCAGACGTAAACCGGTCGTCGGAATCCAAAAACGCAACGACAGGCGCCGTGGACGCAGCGATGCCCGCATTGCGCGCGCTCGACAGACCACCGTTGGGCTTATCGACCAGCGTAAAGCGCGCATCC
This sequence comes from uncultured Collinsella sp., assembly GCA_902494715.1. Classification (GTDB taxonomy): domain Bacteria; phylum Actinomycetota; class Coriobacteriia; order Coriobacteriales; family Coriobacteriaceae; genus Collinsella. The sequence continues at coordinate 18,476 of CABUUJ010000026.1, read as the reverse complement.
TTTTCGCAATAGGCAGCGGCGATGTCGCGCGAACCATCCGGCGAGCCATCGTTAACCAGCACACCTTCCCAATCGGACATATCCTGTGCAAGTAGGGAGTCCAGGCACCATGCCAGGCACTCCTCCACCTTGTAGATGGGAACGACGACGGAAATCTTAGGGGTAGCCATGGTCACGCGCTCCTACTGTGCCGCCGGCACGTCGTCCGGATGCGGGTTATCGCCGTAGGCGCGCTGATACGTCAGCACGCGCCAAACCAGCGGCAGGCCGCCGATCTTAAAGTAGTGTTTAAACGTATTGAGCTTGCCAGGCTTTTTAAAGCCAAAGCGCGAATCGATATAGGCACGGGGCGATTTGACCATCAAACGCAGGTCGGTCTCGCCGCGCGGGTCGAAGAGTGACAGGTCAAAGCGACCGGCATCCAAATCGGCCTTGAGCTCGGGCGATGCCTTCTCCCAAAACCGCTCACGCAACTCATCGACCAGGCGCTCGTCATTCCAGCGGTACGTATCGACCTTCATGCGCATTAAAATGCCCTGGAGCCGAGCCTTAAGCTCGGGACGCTCGTCCAAAAAACGTTGCATCTCGGCATATTCGTCGCACACGCAAAACACCTTGTTGGGCGAATTAACAGAGCTCTTCTCGTTATCCTGGCGATAGCACAAAATGGGATCCGCAATAAACGCGGCACGCTCGGCGCACGCCCAAACCTTAAAGTTAAAGCCTGCGTCCTGATACGAGGCGCCCGGCGTGGGGAGAAACCGGATCTGGTTGGCGTTGAGAAACTCGCGCCGATAGATAGCCGACCAAATGGAAGGTTTGCGGTAGAAGATGCCCGGGCGATCGACAGGGCGATACGCGGCGCCCGTCATATGCTCGTCGATGATCCCAAACAGCTCACGGCGCTCGCTGGGCGTGGACCAATACAGGTAAAAGTCGCCCTTCACCACATCGGCATGCTCAGCATCGGCCTTGGCGACCAGCTTTTGGAGCGAATCCTCAAACATAAAGTCGTCGGACTCAAGGATGCCCACGTACTCACCGCGCGCCATCTCCAGGCCGCGGTTCATCGAGTCGCCGTAGCCGCTGTTGGCTTTGTCGATCATCTTGACACGGGAGTCGCGCTCCATGTACTCGCGGATAATCGCCGGCGAGCTGTCGGTCGACCCGTCGTTAATGCAGATGATCTCGATGTCCTTGAGCGTCTGAGTCACGGCAGAATCGAGGCACTCGCGCAGGTAGCGTTCGACATTGCAAATGGGAACAAGCAGCGAAACTTTAGGGGTATCAGAGTTCTGCAAGAGAACCTCCTGTTGAATAGCGTGTAACAGGGTTATTTTAGCAGCCGGGTTGCGGCGGGCGGCAGCGCTTGGAATTATATAAAGCGCTCCAGGCAGGCTTTGAGACCGCGAGTCGAAAGATAGAACAGCGTGGCATCTGCCATCGAAACGCCCGGGGTCGCCGCAACGAGCTTGTGGGCAACACGGCGAACGGCGCCCTTAGCAGGAATATCCGCCCACTCCGTTCCCAAAAACGTCGTGAGGTCCATGTTGACGCGAGCCGCCACGCGATGGAAGTCATCGGAATCCAAGCGCGCCAAATCAAACACGATAAGGTCCAGGAACCAGGTGATCAGCTCGCCGGGACACAGGTCCATAAGACCGTAGCCCGCCCAGTCCTCCAAGACCTCCTCGAGCATTCTCATATGGGCATCGAGCTTTTTGGCGCGAGCCTCGACACTGTTGAACTCGTGCGTCGCCGATTCGCTCTCCATCACGTAGTGGTAGAACTTGTCCGGCATGACGACGATCCTGTGGGCAAGCGCATAAGCCGCAAATTGGAAGACGACGTCCTCGCCCAAAGCCAAACCGGGGGCGAAGCGAATGCCTTCGCGATTGAGCAGCTCGCGCGAAAAAGCCGCACGGCAGGCATAGGGCTGCGTATTCGAATGGAACAGCAGTTGGGGATCACGGGCGCCGAAGGTACCAGCTTTGGGGCTCATGAGTTGCTGGACGCGTTTGGGGGCAGCATCGGCAGGTTCACAGGCGCCGCCAAAAACGGCGGCCTCGGCATCCGCAGACTCCATGGCATGCAGCACGCGCTCGACCGTCTGGGCATCGATGTAATCGTCGGCGTCCACAAAAAAGACGGTCTCGCCCTCGGCGGCATCGATACCCGCATTTCGAGCACACGAGACGCCCGCGTTTTCCTGGTCAATCACCAGTACGCGATCGTCGGCCTGCGCGATCTGACGCAACGCGTTCAACGAATCATCAGTCGAACCGTCGTTAACGCAGACAACCTGAATCGAGCGCTCGGACTGAGCCAACAGCGAATCGACGCATCGCTGAATGGAGCGCGCAGAGTTGTAAACGGGGACGACAATCGTTGCTTTAGGACACGAGGCCTCTCCCATGCCGACCTACCCCCTCAGCGATTCGATGAGGAAGGCGGCGACCACGCCCGGGCCTCCAACCGAGGCGTAATACTTAGCACGCCCCAATGCACCATCCGTCGCAAAACTCGGATGTTCGTCAACCCAGCCCTCAGGATCTTTGAGGATGGCAGCGAGGTTCGCGCGCTTCCACGGCTTGAGGTCGTCAAGCGAAAACTCCCCCGCGTCCAAGGCCGCCTGAAATTCCTTGGCCATCTGAACCAGGAACTCCTTATAGAACTTAGGCGCCAGGCGCACGTAGTTCCACATGTACGAATCGTACTTAATGAGCTGATTGAACTTGAGCATGCGCGCGGCGTCATCACTTGCGTGGTCGCGGGCATAATCCTCTCGAATCCAACGCTCAATCTCGGCATACTCGGTATTGACGCAAAAGACCTTAGCCGAAGAATTGACCGAGGAATTCTCGTTGTCTTGGCGATACGACAACACGGCATCATGCAGGTAAACAGCCTTATCGGCGCACGCGATCACCTTAAAGGCGAATGACGTGTCCTGAAAGGATGCCCCCGGAGTCGGCAGGAACTTAATGCCGTTGCGCTCAAGAAAATCGCGACGGTACACGGCCGACCAAATCGACGGCTTTTGCTTAAAGAACTGCGTCGTATCGCTCGGGTGCACCGGCTTGCAACAGTCCTTGGCTTTAAACATCTCGTGCAGCGAACGGCGCTCCTCGGGCTTAGACCAGTAGAAATCAAAGTTCGCCTTCGCAAAGTCGGCATTATTGCTATCGGCGGCCGAGACAAGCTTTTCGAGTGCGTCGGGCGCCATAAAGTCATCGGACTCCAAGATGCCAACGTACTTGCCACGCGCCATCTCCAGACCGTGGTTCATCGAGTCGCCGTAGCCGCTGTTGGCCTTGTCGATCATCTTGACGCGCCCATCGCGCTCCATATACTCGTGAATAATCGCCGGCGAGTTGTCGGTCGACCCGTCGTTAATGCAGATGATCTCAATATCCTTGAGCGTCTGCGCCAGGGCGGAATCGAGACACTCGCGCAGGTAGCGCTGAACATTGTAAATGGGAATAAGCAGCGACAGAACAGGGCTGCCAGAGGCGTTAGTAGACAAATGTGCTCCTTAGGAAATACCTGTCGTTTCATGGTATCAAAGCGCCAGCGCGCCAGCGGGCGTTTATATAATCTATGGAGCCTCTTGCGGGCAAAGCAGCCCCACGTCATGCGGCGGGCCCATGGCAGGTTCCTGCGTTTTATTCAAAGCTTGCCGCCAAGGTGCGCCGAGCCTTTACAATAGGACCGTCCCAAGGACGTATTCGATAGCTTCCGCGCAGCACTCGCCCGCCGCGCGTGAAAGGATATATTGCCCCATGCCTTCAACCCTTCCCGCCCCCATCGATAAGCTCGCCATCGTCGTCGTTACGTACAAGCGCCAGGAACTCCTGGCAAATTTGTTCGACTCCATGACCGAGCTCACGGCAACGCCCTGGCGCATCGTGATTGTCGATAACGAGAATTCGCGCGAGACCGAGGCCATGTGCACCGCATTCAACGAGCGCCTGGCCAACCTGTGGGGCATCGACACCGAGCAGCCTGACGCGCAGGGCGGCACCGACCGTGTCATCTACGCCCCGCAGCTCAAAAACGGCGGCGGTGCGGGCGGCTTCTCCGCCGGCACTAAATGCGCCTACGACCTGGGCGCCCAGTGGTTCTGGGTGATGGACGACGACGTGCTCGTCATCCCCGAAGGCATCGAGCGTCTTGCCAAGTGGACCGACCGCTACGATGTCATCCAGGGTTCGCGCCTAGACTTTGACGGCGGCGCCTTCTTTTGGCAATACCAACTCATCCTTTCGCTCGGCATTCCCAACCCAGTCGCCAAGTGGAACTTGGGTCCAGAGGGTTATCGCGCCATGAACCAGCTGTGCTTTGAGGGCGGCATGTTCTCGCGCCGCGTGGTCGACAAGATTGGCCTGCCCGACGCGCGCTTCTTTATCTACGGCGACGATGCCTGCTACGGCTACGTAGCCAGCCAGCACTTCCCCGCCGCCGTGGTCGCCGACGTGGTGCTCAAGCGCGCCCGCGCCGTCTCCAACTGGGATATCGCCGGCAAGCGCCAGCTCAACTCCACGAGCGACACCAACCGCTACTACATCATGCGCAACCGCGGTTATCTGGCCCGCTACATGCAGATCTATGGCGACTATCACCCCATGCTGTTCCGTCTGGGCAACGCCGCGACCTTCTGCAAGGAGTTCATTCGCCTGGCCGCCGTTGACAAGTGCTTTAAGACCGGTATTCCGGCGCTGCGCCGTGGCATGAAAGACGCCCGCAAGATCATCAAGGATCCCAACTGGAAGCCCATGCCGCCCATGAAGGACGCGGAACAGTAAAGGGCTTTCGCCCGCCGCTACAGACGTTGGCACACCACGGACGCACGCCGCCCATCAAAACCGAACCCCCAGCGCATGCGACCCACGCCGGGGCGCGGCACACGGATATCGTCGATGCCGTCGCGCTCTATGTCGAGTAGCGACTGCACGGCCAGCAATTCCAACCCCAGCGCATCCACATCGGGGTCATACATCATATTGATCGTTATAAGCGGGCGCTCGTCCAGCATGCCAATCGTGTCTGCTACGTCGAGCACAGTGCCCGTAGGGAAAACCTGGATGTCCCAGCGACTCGCGCCACACTTTCGCCTCGAGGCAGGATTGGCATAGCCCGGCAAGCCAAAGCAGAGCCCCTGCAAGAGCAGATGATATGGCAGCGGCGTATCTGGGTCGGTCTCACCGATTCCCGCATCCCCCAGGATGCGACTTAGCGCCCGCCTCACGGTATCCTCGTTCCCACGGCACAGCCCGTCGCGAAACGCATCGACGTCTCGAATGTCTTCGGCAGCGCACTCAAACCACTCAACAATCACTAGACGCAAGGCCTGGCGAAGCTCGTTATTGGGCAATCGCAAAGCACGGAGCCGATCGCCATGCTCTGGCTCCTCAGTCATATCCGTCGTGAGAAAACCGGACAGATACAGCGCTGTCCACATGCCATCGTCAGGCGAGACATCTGGCTCTGCAGTGCCCAAACAAAGCGGGACCTCAGCACACCCATGGGCCTCGAGCAAATCAAACAAGACCGAAAGGCGGTCGAGATTCCACCCGGCAACTACCCTACTCAGGCAATCCGCATACCCATACAGATCGGCGCGCACAGGCGCCGTGCAACCTCGGTCCAGAAAACCGATCACACGCGCTGGACTCGAGCAATAGGCCCTACCAAACCGATATCCCTCGAGCCATTCACGCGCATCATCAAGGTATTCCTCGCGCCCAGCATGATTCAACAGAGCCTGGACCTCGGCATCAGAAAAGCCGAACCAACGGTCACACCACGTCGAAAGCGGCGTCGACAGACAATACGAACAACTGCGCGAAGAAAGCGCCGCTTCGGCAGGACCGGGACACTCCCCCATCAGACACGTCAGCCGCAACGAATCGCGCGCAGTGGCAATGGCGTCGAACAGCACGCGATCGAATAGCCCTGCCGGATCGGCGTCGGAAGCGTCCCTCGCGCTCGCACGGCGAGACCACGCCGCATCGTACCCATCAACGAGCAATACAACCTGCTCATCGCAGGCCATCTCCAGCAGCTCAATGAGCACACCGAGCACCGAGTCAACCTCGTCCGCGCTCGCCACGCCACGCGCAACACGTTCGATGTGACGCACCTTATCTCGAGCTAAATCAGGAGCCTCCAAGAGCGCCAACAAGCGAGCGCACTCGCCCGAAAGGGCATCGCGCACGACGTCGGCAATAGCGGCACCACGCCTCGCAGCGCCAGAAAAGTCCAGCGATATCACCGGATAGCAAGCATATTCATCCCGATAGCGCCCACCGTCTGCATCCCAAATCTGAGCATTGGCAAACAAACGCTGATCAGCGCGACCAACCGCTGGACGCTCCAGAAAAGCCCTGAGCGTCGACAAGTTCATGCTTTTGCCAAAACCCTCGGGTCGACAGCACACCACAACGGACGCGTCGCAGTCCAACACATCGGCAATAAACATGGTCTTGTCGACCAGCGTGCAGCAACCAAGAGCCTCCGCATAGTCGTGCATGCCAATGGGCAAAGCCGCATCGTCGGCACAGCCGATCAAACGCACGCCAAAGCCAGCAGCACAATCAACATTTGCCTGTTCAGACACCAAAACGTTCCCCCTAAATCGCAGCACGATGCCAATTGTAATGACCGCATCGCATGTACCGATGTCGCCGCGCAAACATATCGGGCAACGGTAGTAACAAGAGGTGTGAGGGGGCACAATTAATCGTTGCACAACAAAACGGGGCCCGATACATTCGCACCGGACCCCGTCCCGACTATTTAGTTATCTGGCAACTGAGAGCCTACTCCCCCGAGTCGTCCTCCCCAGAAGCCTTCTTCTGCTGATCGAGCTTATGCTTACCACTTACGATAGACGTAGCGCCCAGCGTGGCCAAGCTCGCGCTGGCAAGGCTCGCCATAACGATAAGGTCGCCCGTCTTGGGCATGTTACCGCCCGAAGTCTTAGTCGTTGTAGTGGTGGTTGTAGTGGTCACCGTCTTGGAGTCATTTTGCTCTTGGTTCTGGTTGTCGGTGTTGCCCTTACTGCTGTCCTCGCCCTGCTGCTTTCCGTCCTCGGTCTTGTCCTTGTTCTTGTCCTTCTCCTCAGATTCAGACTTCTTGTCCTCGTCCTTCTTCTGAGCGGACTTGTCGTCCTTCTCATCAGAGCTAGAACCCTTATCGGATTCAACCTTCTCGGAAGCCTTATCCTTGGAGTCGCCCTTTGCGGCTTCGGTCTTTTCCGTGGAAGCCTGATCAGAGTTGTCCTTGTTCTGGGCCGAGCCGTTATTGACGCCAGCCATCAGCGAAGAACCCAGCGTAGAACCAAGCTGCTCGGAGAAAGAAGGCTTCTTGTCCGGCGAAGCAACGGGAGCGTCCGGCGCCTTATTCGAGTCGTCCTTGGAAGCATCGGAATCAGGGGTTGCGTCAGAGCCAGAGCCGTTGTTAGAGCCGGTGTCAACGGACGAATCGCTCGAGCCGGTGGATGAGTTAGAGGTGTCAGCGTCGGTCGAACCAGAAGCGTCGCTGTCCGTATTGCCGGCAGAGCTTGAAGACGAATCGCCCGCAGCAGAGCCGTTCGAATTGGAGCCGTTCGAGGTAGAGCCGTCGTTGGTAGTGCCACCAGCAGAGCCATTACCGTCAGCATCGGTCGAGGGCGCATCCATCCTGTCATCGTTGGCATCGTCACTCGAGTCGTCATTCGAATCAGGTGTCGGCGAGGGCGCCGGTGTAGGCTCGGGCTGCACGGGCGTCGCAGCGGCAGCGGCCTCGTCCTCGGCGATATAAGCCAAGCAGTCCTTCAGCTCATTCTTATAACGGTTCTTCCAGCCCTCATGATACTGGGGCTGGCTCGAATACTTGGTGGCGACATTGTTGACCACGCTATTGGAGAGCGCCGTCACAAACTCACGGTCAGTCATATCATTAGAAAGATTCGCCCAGCGGAAGAAGTCCCTGCAGCCACCGGTGCCGCACATGTTGGTAATGCTCCACACCATGCCCTTGACGCAATCGGCACGGCCCGAAATATCAATACCAAGGCCGCTCTTGAGCCACGCCTCGGTCACCGCATAGTACGAGTTGTACGCATAGGCATCTTGAAGTGCTGAGAACTCAACAGGATCGGTGTTGTACGCACCTTGGAAGGCATCCTGAGCGATACGGCCCAACTCGGTGAGCTGGCCGTTCTCGTACATGGCATTGCTCGTGTTGGAAATCTCGCTGCCGCGATCAATCGCATCCTTGAGCATGCTGTATTTTTCAGGGTTGTAGTTGTAGGCCTGCTTCATAAACGGGATGAGCGACCAACGGCGGTCGAACTGGTAATAGCCCAGCGCGTTATAACCGTCGCCATACGAAAAGCCCTGGTTATAGTTGCCATGGCTCTCATATTTGGTGAAGTACTTCATCTCGGGAGTCACGTTGACAAACGAGACACCCTGGACCGACCTCAGCACGCCCGAGAAAGACTGCTGGGTGTAGAGACCCTTATCGATATCGGTGGCATCCGAGGCAACGCCTGGCGTGGGCTCCTCGGCAGCGGCGGGTGCCGGCGCGGAAACGGCGCCAAACGAAAGCGCCAGCGTCAGGCCCGCGACAATCGCAGAATGCTTGGGCTGCATAAGATCCTCCCTGCATTGGTGTAGTTAAAGTTCAGTTTGCAAAGATAAAAATAAGTATTGCAGCTCGCCCGTTGTTGCACAACAACCCCTCGGTAAACGGCAACAACCCTCCGCGAAATCTTAAGGAATTGCGCTCAACCTACAGCTTAATGTCAAAGTTGATCTCGGGGACGGCGGCCAAGTCGGCCAACGTCACGCCGTCGACGTACTTTTCGATCACGTCGTCCAGACCGCGCCAGAACTTGACGGTCGAGCACAGATCGCTGCGGGCGCAACTGTTGTCGATGCCGTCGCACGCCACCGGAGCCGTGCTGCCCTCGACGGCGCGCAGGATGTCGCCGGCACGCACCTCGGCCGGGTCCTTGGCCATCATGTAGCCGCCGCCCTTGCCGCGCACGCTCTTAAGCAGGCCCGCCTTCATAAGCGGACGAACCAGCTGCTCCAGATACTTTTGCGAGATATGCTCGCGGTCGGCAACCTCGCGCAGGGCAATCTTGCCCTCGGCGTCGCCCAGCGCCGCGATATAGATCATCAGTCGGAGGGCATAGCGGCCCTTAGAAGAAATGAGCATACCTACCCTCCCATCGTTACTGGGACAAAACCAGGCTTGTTTGCCCAAATCCTATGCACGCGGGGCAAACAAACCTGATGTTATGTCCCTCATCTAAAAAGTCGAGTGGATTAGTCGGGTTTTCCCTTGACTAACGCCGAACCCATAGTAACTTTATTCCGAGAAGATTCCTAGGGTTTAGTACACCTATGAGTACACCATATACAGAGAGGGACAGCATGAGCGCAAATCCGCTGCTTTCCATCGAAGGTCTGACCGCCTCCGTGGACGAGAAGACCATCCTCCACAACGTCAACCTCAACGTCGCCGCCGGCGAGACCCACGTTCTGATGGGACCCAACGGCGCCGGCAAGTCCACCCTCGGCCACCTGGTCATGGGCGACCCCGTTTACACGGTCAACGACGGCCGCATCGTCTTTGACGGCCAGGACATCACTGAGCTCACCACCGACAAGCGCTCGCGCGCCGGCCTGTTCCTAAGCTTCCAGGCCCCGGTCGAGATTCCGGGCGTGCCGCTGTCGAGCTTTTTGCGCGCCAGCATCGCCGGCCGCCCCGGCCTGGAGATGAAGGGCAAGGAGTTCCGCCGTCGCGTCAAGGAGCTCGCGGCCGAGCTCAACATGGATACCGCCTACTTCAACCGCGAGCTGGGCGTGGGCTTCTCGGGCGGCGAGAAAAAGAAGGTCGAAATGCTCCAGCTTCTGCTGCTGCAGCCCAAGCTGGCCATCCTGGACGAGACTGACTCCGGCCTGGACGTCGACGCCCTGTCCACCGTCAGTCATGGCATGGACGCCTACCGCAAGAGCTGCGACGGCTCCATGCTCATCATCACGCACAACACGCGCATCCTGGAGCACCTGAATGTCGACCGCGTCCACGTTATGGTCAAGGGCCACATCGTGCGCGAGGACGACGCCTCGCTGATCCCCTGGATCGACAAGAACGGCTTTGAGACCTTCGAGCGCGAGGCCGCCGAGCAGCGCGCCCAGGCCGAGGCCGCCGCTGCCGAGCAGCAGGCGTAAAGGGGCAACGCAATGAGCAAGAACCGCACCGAGGTCGCGGACATCGACCGCAGCCTCTACGACTTCACCTATGGCGAGGAGGGATTCGAGCGCCTCGACGCCGGCATCACGCCCGACATCGTGCGCGAGATCAGCGCCAAGAAGGACGAGCCGCAGTGGATGCTCGACCTGCGCCTCAAGTCCCTCGAGATCTTCAACCGCTTCCCCGACCCGACGTGGGGTCCCTCCATCGAGGGCCTGGACATGGACAACATCGTCACCTACGTCAAGCCCAACACCGACCAAAAGCACGACTGGGAGTCGGTGCCCGACGACATCAAGAACACCTTTGAGCGCCTGGGCATCCCCGAGGCCGAGCGCAGCTACCTGGCGGGCGTTGGCGCGCAGTACGACTCCGAGCTGGTCTACCACAACATGCAGGACACGGCGTCCAAGATGGGCATCGTCTACTCCGGCATCGAGGAGGCCCTGCACGATCCGCAGTGGGAGCCGCTCATCCACGAGAAGTTTATGACGCTCATCCCGCCCACCGACCACAAGTTTGCGGCCCTGCACGGCGCCGTGTGGTCGGGCGGCTCTTTTGTCTACGTGCCCAAGGGCACCAAGCTCGATTTTCCGCTGCAGAGCTACTTCCGCCTCAACGCCAAGGGCGCCGGCCAGTTTGAGCACACGCTCATCATTGTCGAAGACGACGCCGACCTGCACTTTATCGAGGGCTGCTCCGCGCCCAAGTACAACGTGGCCAACCTCCACGCCGGCGCCGTCGAACTCTTTGTGGGCAAGCGTGCGCACCTGCGCTACTCGACCATCGAAAACTGGTCCAAGAACATGTACAACCTCAACACCAAGCGTGCGCGCGTGGACGAGGACGGCGACATCGAGTGGATCAGTGGCTCCTTCGGCAGCCACGTGGGCTACCTCTACCCCATGAGCGTGCTCAATGGCCGCCGCGCCCGCTCGAGCTTTACCGGCATCACCTTTGCCGGCGCCGGTCAGAACCTCGACACCGGCTGCAAGGTCGTGCTCAACGCGCCCGAGACCTCGGCAACGGTCGAGACCAAGGGCATCTCCAAGAGCGGCGGCATCCAGACGTTCCGCAGCTCCATCGTGGCCACGCCCAAGGCCGAGGGCTCCAAGGCAACCGTGAGCTGCCAGTCACTGATGCTCGACGACCAGAGCCGCTCCGACACTATCCCCGCCATGGACATCCGCGCCAAGAACGTCGACATCGGCCACGAGGCCACCATCGGCCGCATCGGCGACGACAAGGTGTTCTACCTGATGAGCCGCGGCATCTCGGAGGAAGAGGCCCGCACCATGATCGTCAACGGCTTTGCCAACCCGGTCTCCAAGGAGTTGCCGCTGGAGTACGCCGTCGAGATGAACAACCTGATCAAGCTCGAGATGGAAGGAGCGATCGGATAATGAATCAGACCACGAACACCGCTGCTACCACCCTTGAGCAGGTCAATGCGATGCCGGCTGCCACATGGGGCTGGCTGAAGATGAATCAGACCAAGCTCGAGCTCTCTGACGAGCTTGCTGCCGCTCCCGCCGAGACCATTGAGGTTGAGGGCTTGGACGAGCAGTTTGCTGGCGTGGCAGACGCGTTCGACGCCGCCATGGACGCCATGGCCGAGCGCTTCCCCGAGCGGCGCGCCTCCGCCCCCGGCGACGCCGCCGACCGCGCCCGCATCACGCCCGAGACCGAGCTTGACGTGCCCGCCACCTCTGTCTACCAGGCCGGTGCCATCAAGCTCGAGGAGGAGCTCTCCCCTGCTGAAGCCTTCGAGACCGGCATGGGCGAGGCTGCCTACGCCTACTTGGCCGAGCACGCCACCAAGCGCATCGTCATCGATGTGCCCGCATACAAGCACGCCACGGTTACCGTGCGCGTGAGCGGTGTCGATGCAGCCGCGGCCATCGCCGCCATCGACGTCGTCGCCCGTCCCCAGTCGACGTTCGATCTGCTTATTGCCCTGGACTCCCCCGTTGCCGGCCAAGGCGTCGTGGGATCCGCGCTACGCGTGTGCGCCCATGAGTACGCCACCGTCAACGTGACCTGCACGCAGACGCTCGACGATAGCTGGATCGCGCTCGACGACACCGGCCTGTTCCTGGACGAGGGCGCGCGCGTCAACGTGCAGCACACCGTCCTGGGTGCCGGCGCCAGCGCCACCGGCCTTGCCGGCGACCTGCTGGGCGATACCGCCAAGGTCACCATCGATACTGACTACCTGGGCGCCCGCGAGCAGGTGCGCGACTTTAACTACGAGCTGCGCCACCGCGGTCGCAAGACCGAGTGCGAGATCGACGCCAACGGTGTGCTGACCGGCACGTCCAAGAAGGTCTACCGCGGCACCATCGACCTCGTGCACGGTTGCAAGGGTGCAACCGGCACCGAGCGCGAGACGGTGCTTTTGGCCAACAAGGGCGTCGACAACAAGACCGTTCCCGTCATTCTCTGCGACGAGGACGACGTCGCCGGCAACCACGGAGCCACCATCGGCCACGTCCGCGACGAGCAGCTGTTCTATCTCGCCTGCCGCGGCCTTGACCAAAATGCCGCCGAGGACCTGTTCATCCGCGCCAAGCTGGAGGACGCCGCGCTTTCCGCGACCGACGAGCGCACCCGCGCCGCCGTCGTCCGCTTGGGCAACAACCTGATCGACAACTTTGAAGAGGAGCTCGCATGATCGACACCGAGCACGTTAAATGCGATACCTGCACTGCCCCCGAGCCCATGGAGCTCGACGCCAGCGACGAGGCTTCGCGCGGCTGGCCCACCGTAGACATCGAGACCAACCCCTACAAGGCGCAGTTCCCGCTCTTCCAGCAGCACCCCGAGATCGCCTTCCTCGATAGCGCCGCCACCGCGCAGCGCCCTGCCTGTGTGCTCGACGCCGAGCGCGACTTCTATCAGCGCATGAACGCCAACCCCCTGCGCGGCCTGTACTCGCTGTCCGTCGAGGCAACCGACGCCATCGCGAAGGTCCGCCAGCAGATCGCCGACCTCATCGGCGCCTCACAGGCCAACGAGGTCGTCTTCACCCGCAACACGAGCGAGTCGCTCAACCTGGTCGCCAAGAGCTTTGCACCCACGGTGCTCGAGCCCGGTGACGAGGTCGTCATCACCATCATGGAGCACCACTCCAACCTGATTCCGTGGCAGCAGGTCTGCCGCGAGACCGGCGCCAAGCTCGTCTACCTCTACCCCACCAAGACCGGTCAACTCACCACCGAGGAGGTTCTGTCCAAGGTGGGCCCCAAGACCAAAATCTTGGCCGTGGGTCAGGTGTCTAACGTGCTGGGCGTCGAGAACCCGGTCAAGAATCTCGGCAAGCTCGTGCACAAGTACGGCGGCTATCTGGTCGTCGACGGCGCGCAGTCGCTGCCGCACATGCCGGTCGATGTGGCCGATCTGGGCGCCGATTTCTTTGCCTTTAGCGCGCACAAGGCCATGGGCCCCATGGGCATCGGCGTGCTGTGGGGCAAGATGGACCTGCTCAACGCCATGCCGCCCATGCTCACCGGCGGCGAAATGATCGATTCGGTCACCGAGCAGGACGCCGTCTGGGCGCCCGTCCCCGAGAAGTTCGAGGCCGGCACGCAGGACGCCGCCGGCATCTTCGCCACGGGTGCGGCACTCGACTACCTCGTCAACACGGTTGGCTACGAAAACATCCAGGCACGCGAGCAGGCACTCGTCCACTACCTGATGGGCGAACTCATGCAGCTCGACTTTGTTCAGATCATCGGCTCCATCTATTGGGACAACCATCACGGCGTCGTCAGCTTTAACGTCAAGGGTATCCACCCGCACGACGTCGCGAGCATCATGGACATGGACGGCGTGTGCATCCGTGCCGGTCACCACTGCGCGCAGCCGCTGCTTACCTGGCTGGGCGTCGAGAACCTCGCCTGCTGCCGCGCCAGCGTGGCCTTCTACAACGACAAGGCCGACATCGATAAGTTCATCGCCGGCCTGCATCACGTTTGGAGCACGTTCAATGGGTAATCTGTACACCTCCACCACGTTTATGGAGCACAACACGCACCCCGACTACAAGTACGAGATGGATGCCCCCACGCACGAGCACGACGGCATCAACCCCAGCTGCGGCGACGAGCTCACCTTGCAGCTGCGCGTCGAGAACGGCGTGATCGAGGAGGCCTCCTTTACCGGCCACGGCTGCGCCATCAGTCAGGCCAGTGCCGACATCATGGCCGACCTCATCACCGGCGAGACCGTCGAGGAAGCTCACCGCTTGGCAGAGCTCTTCCTCGCCATGATCCGCGGCGAGCAGCTCTCCGAGGAGGACTTGGAAGACCTGGACGAAGCCGCCCAGCTCCAGGACATCTCGCACATGCCCGCCCGCGTCAAATGCGCCGAGCTCGCCTGGCGCACCCTCGACGGCATGCTCGAGGGGCAAGCTAACCAGTAGCGTATGCTCCGAATCCAAGGTTTTTGATTGCCGAGCCGCCCGATACGGGCGGCTCTGTTTTTACCTAATGAGCGCGAACGCACAAAGTCCGCGCGTCCGGCGCCCCGTCTGACATTTGCCACACAGCCAGACACGAACACGGGCGTTTTCCACAGCACCAAAGGCCTGCGGCAGGACCCCGGGCCCGCCAAGCAATGCGCCAAGCCCCGTTCTGCGAAGCTCCGACTCGCTTCGCGCCTACCGCAGGCGGGTCCCATAGGGAGCGGCGTGCATTTTTGCGAGTATTCAGCACGCCAAGCTGTGTGTATACGCATCGAAAGCGTTAATCAACGTCTTAAGGCGCATATATATTGTGTTTTAGAACAAGCATCGCGGTCTGACGGGACGCAGGCACGTGCTTCGGGGGCGCAACGGCGGGGATCAATAGCTTCGGAACCCGTATGTTGCAAGATTGCAGCGGTGCCGACAGCACTACGATGCTGAAAACTCCGTTTTTTGCACGGCGCAGACGGGGGTAGGCACGGGCAAACCCGGACTGAGTCGTTAATTTATGCAAGATGGCGATTGTTCTATGCATATTAAGAAGTGCAGTTACCGTACCAAGCTTTTGAACGCTGGTTGCGGCGTATGGACGACCCCAGCTGCGGTGAACAGGCGACCTTACATCACGTTTCCGCCAGCCCGCATCGCCGTTCGCGCGCGGGCGCGCACGATACGAGAGACGGTACTTTTGCCAATCCCGGTATACCGCTCAATCTGGCGCACCGTAAAGCCGGCATCGTGCAATCCAAAAATAACGGTATCGCGCTGCGCCGGCGGTGCGGCTTTAACCCCGCGAAGCGGAACCCCGAGTTCCTTCGCCATCTTGTCGGCAAAGGCGTGGCGTTCCCACTTCGTCTCTTTCATATCGCACAGCGCTGACTCACTGCCGACGGGCGTCGAAAGCGAATAGGCAATAAAGCCCTCGGCAGAGCCAAAAAGCTCAAGCACGCAAGAAGGATCGGAAAATCCCCTCGTGGCATCTGCCGCATCACTGTCGTAAGCGCGCAGATGCTCCGCAAAGCTGCTCCAGGGGTAACGCTCGATTAGGCTCATGCCCGCCTCCTGCGGATCGGCGTGAACGGAGCGAATAGCCTCCATCACCTGCCAGTCGGTATCGAGCGAGCGCCGGTCAAAACGGTTCTGGAACAGATGCCCCGTGCGCCCCGTGCGTTTATTGAACCGCCGCGCGTACGTCAAAAGCAACCGGTGCATCGCCGCGCTCATCCTGTCCTCGTAATCTGTAAGCACCAAATGCACGTGATTGTCCATAAGGCACCAGGCGATAACCGTCACACCCTCCTCGCAGCAGCACTCGCGCATCAGCTCCAAAAACTCCCACCGGTCTTCATCGCCCTCAAAGATGAGCTGTTTGCCCACACCGCGAGCACAGACATGGTAAAAGCCGGTAACCGTTCTCCAAACGCGCTGCATGGCGCTCCCTTCGCCGGGATCTGCTTACCATCCAATACAGCACGATTGAAGCGTGCCATCAAAACATTCACGCAAAACAATACACTCGCGCGGCCAAAGGCAGCAAACAGGCGGCGAACGGCACCGTTGCAACAGGTCAACCACTGCAACGCTTGCAAGAGCGGACCAAAAGCTTGCCCAAGACGGACCCCCTCTACGGAAGCTCACGACCACAGAACATAGAGTTAAACCGTTTCAATTAAAAACTTCAGGACTTCTCGCTACGAAAACTGAGCCGTTCGCCGAATATTCCGTGCATTTCGCGGTATTATAGGGGCTGCATGTCATGTCCCTTTCGAAGGGTCGCCCGGCAATCGCCAGCCACGGCCCCCAGACGGGACGCCAACACGATAGAGAGGAGAGGCATGCAGTACTCACAGGAAGTGGAGAACATGTGCCCCGTTGCCAAGGGTGCATACCACGGCCCCGCACCCATCCCCGAGGAGGGCAAGTGGGTCCAGGCTAAGGAGATTTCCGACATCTCCGGTCTTACGCACGGTGTGGGTTGGTGCGCACCTCAGCAGGGCGCCTGCAAGCTCACGCTGAACGTCAAGGACGGCATCATCGAGGAGGCCCTCGTTGAGACCATCGGCTGCTCGGGCATGACCCACTCTGCCGCCATGGCTTCCGAGATCCTTCCCGGTAAGACCATCCTCGAGGCCCTCAACACCGACCTCGTCTGCGACGCCATCAACGTTGCTATGCGCGAGATCTTCCTGCAGATCGTTTACGGCCGCAGCCAGACCGCGTTCTCCGAGGGCGGCCTGCCCGTGGGCGCCTCCCTCGACGACCTCGGCAAGGGCCTTCGCTCTCAGGTCGGCACCATGTTCGGCACCAAGGCCAAGGGCGCTCGTTACCTCGAGCTCGCTCAGGGCTACGTCACCCGCATGGCTCTCAACGACAAGAACGAGATCATCGCATTCGAGTTCCTGAACCTCGGCAAGTTCACCGACGCCGTCAAGGCCGGCAAGACCCCCGAGGAGGCCATCGCTGGCGCTATGGGCCACTATGGTCAGTGGGAGAACGCTGCCAAGTACATCGACCCGCGCACCGACGAGGAGACTCACTCCGTCGCCAGCGTGTTCCCGGTTCACGAGTAGAAAGGGAGGGAAATAACTATGACTGTTACGTTCGAAGGTTACGAGCGCCGCGCTGACAAGATCAACAAGTGCCTCGCCGACAACGGCATCGCCTCCCTCGAGGAAGCTCTGCAGATCTGCACCGACAAGGGCTTCAACCCGCGTGAGATCGTCAACAACACCCAGTCCATCGCCTTCCAGAACGCCGAGTGGGCCTACACCCTCGGTTGCGCTCTCGCTGTCAAGCGTGGCGCCAAGTCCGCTTCTGAGGCTGCCGCCATCATCGGCGAGGGCATCCAGGCCTTCACCGTTCCCGGCTCCGTCGCCGAGGACCGCAAGGTCGGTCTGGGCCACGGCAACCTGGGCGCTATGCTGCTCTCCGACGACACCGAGTGCTTCGCCTTCCTGGCCGGTCACGAGTCCTTCGCTGCCGCTGAGGGTGCTATCGGCCTGGCTCTGAACGCCAACAAGGCTCGCAAGAAGCCGCTGCGCGTCATCCTCAACGGTCTGGGCAAGGACGCTGCTCAGATTATCGCCCGCATCAACGGCTTCACCTACGTGAAGACCCAGTTCGACTACTTCACGGGCGAGCTCAAGGTCGTCGAGACCATTCCCTACTCCGATGGTCCCCGCGCCGCCGTCAACTGCTACGGCGCCGACGACGTCCGCGAGGGCGTTGCCATCATGTGGCACGAGAACGTCGACATCTCGATCACCGGTAACTCCACCAACCCCACGCGCTTCCAGCACCCCGTCGCTGGCACCTACAAGAAGGAGCGCCTCGAGGCTGGCAAGAAGTACTTCTCCGTCGCTTCTGGTGGCGGCACTGGCCGTACCCTGCACCCGGACAACATGGGCGCCGGCCCTGCCTCTTACGGCATGACCGACACCATGGGCCGCATGCACTCCGACGCCCAGTTCGCCGGTTCTTCCTCCGTGCCTGCGCACGTCGACATGATGGGTCTCATCGGCATGGGCAACAACCCCATGGTCGGTGCCACCGTCGCCTGCGCTGTCGCCGTCGAGGAGGCCCTCAAGGCCTAATCGCGCCCGCGCGATGCTCATATAGTTGAGCTTTGGAGCCGCTACCCACCCGGGTAGCGGCTCTTTTTGTTTGCGCTGTCGCAGGGTAGCTAATGCCGATATATCAGTTGGGGCGAAATACAAGATGTGATGAGATGGAGCGTCAGAGCGTCCATGACGCCCACCTG